>JAYVDN010000357.1:0-5276 GCA_043749385.1 Polaromonas sp. | reverse complement strand
GGATTTATTCCTGCCAACTTGCAAGAGATATTCATTCAGCGCGGTTGGACCAAGGCGGCTGATTGCCCTGTTGCCAATCAAATCGCTTACGCGAGCTTTTATCTGCCTACAGGCCCCTCCATTTCACAGGAAGAGCTAGAGTACGTCGCAGCTAAATTTAGCCAAATTATTGAAAACCTGATTCAATAGCCGCTGAGTCCCACTGACAACTAACCAAGCTAGGGTTCATCTTGAGCGTTTTCAATAGCATTTATGCAGGCCAATACGACGCCCTGTATTCGGAAAAGGACTACAGCGCAGAGTGTGACTTAGTTCAGTCAGCTGTTCAACGTTTTAGCACGGGCGATTGCAAAAAAGTTATCGATATCGGCTGCGGCACTGGCACCCATTCCATAGAAATGGCGCGCAGAGGGTACTCTTTAGTGGGGATAGATATCTCGCAAAGCATGGTGTCCCTGGCTACCCAAAAAGCAGCCGAACTGCCTGCAGATATAAGGCCACAATGGGTATGCAGCGATGCAAAAAATTTTACTGCGCGCCAAGATAATGACGCTGCCATGATGATGTTCGCCGTTGTTGGCTATTTGACTTCAAATGACGATGTTCTGACTGGCCTTAAAAATGTACGCAAACATCTTCGAAAAGGCGGCCTTTTTGTGTGTGATTTTTGGTATGGCCCCTCCGTTCTAGCGGTTCGCCCCACCGACAGAGTGCGCGAACTGGTAACGCCTGCCGGTACAGTGATCAGAACCGCGAGTACCAAGCTGGACACCACGCACCACACGGCAAATGTCAGCTTCAAAATGTGGGCCCTGCAGGGCGCCCGGCTGGTCAGTGAAACTTCAGAGACCCACAAGCTGCGGTACTTCTTTCCGCAAGAGTTCAAGCTGCTACTAGAGTGTGCCGGGTTTGAAACCTGCAGTCTGTCTGCATTTCCCTCCCTCGATACGCCCCTGTCGGATCAATGCTGGAATGCTTTAGTCGTCGCTAAAGCTTGCTGATTTGAACGCGCCCGGCCAACCCAGCAAGCGTAAATTTGCAAAAAATTTACGTTGGCAGTTTGTAGCTAATGGCGCGCAGGCCCTGCTTGGTGGCATTTATCTTATTTTTCTGGGGCGCACTTTAGGCGCTGCCAATTTTGGTATTTTTTCAGTCATTACAGCAGTGGTGACGGTAGCGGGAGCGTTGCTAGAGCTCAGAATTCAAGATGTCGTAGCGCGAAGCTTGGGCGCTGAGGTCTCTTGGGAAGGCAAGTCCTTCAAATACCGAAACAAGTTAGTCGATTTATTTGCATTAGAGTTTGTGAGCAGACTTATTCCAGCAGCTGCAGTGATACTGCTCGCTGTGTGGCTGCAAAACCTGAGCAAGCTACCCGCAGGCGCGTCTGAATCCATCATGATTGCAGCGCTCGGATTTTTTCTTAGCAAAACAGGCAATGGGGTTTCAACAGGTTTGCTGCGCGTGCTGGGCAGAACCGACCTTCTTGCTTTGTGCTCCACAAGCGACTGGGCGCTGCGCCTGGTTTTCACCTGGCTATTGTCTTTGTCCTTGTTCTTCAGCATCAACTCTGTGCTGTGGATAGCCGTAGCCGCTAGCGCTATCTGCAATTTTGCGCAGGTAGGCTTGGCAGTTTATGAATTTCACAAACAAGCCAAATCCACCATTGAGCCCACATGGTTTGCCAACGGATTTGGCCAGCGGATGCGTAGCGAGCTCAGGTTGTTGCTGGCCAACTGGGGCTTGTCTGTCTCTGACCTGATGGCGAAAGATCTGGACATCACCTTGATATCTGCAACGCTACCCCACGAGACCATTGGTTTGTACAAAATGGCAAAAAGCCTGGTTCAGGTTATCTGGCGCGCCATAGACCCTGTGTATTTGGCGGTGATGCCGGAGATACAAAAACTTTGGCAAACGGAGCAGTACAAAGAGCTTAAGCAGTTGTTAACCAAACTGACTTGGGCCCTTGGGCTCTTGTCGGTAGTTTTGATTGTGGGCGTTTTTGCTGCGGTATCATTCTTCTATGAAGCGGTGCTGGGTGCTGGCTACGCAGGTTTACCAGCCATTATGGGATTGATGAGCGTGTGGATTGTATTGTGCGGGCCGCTCATTTGGGGTTTGCCATTGTTGGTGGCTACCAATCGGCCTGAATGGGCGGTGATTGCCAGTTTGAGCGGGTCGGCAGTGGGGTTTTTAGCATTCACCTTGCTTACCCCACACTATGGGCTCACGGGCGCAGCACTGGCCTGGATTGCGACTTTGGTGGTGGGGGCAATTGTTACTACCGGAAGCGCCGTTTGGTTTGCTCGGGATAAGTTACTTCTACTAAATTCAGAACTTAGCAGCTAAATTCAACGGGTTATCTCATGCGCATTAATTTACTGCTCAATCCCGCTAACCAATCGTGGATTATCCAAAAAATTACGGACAAGCTGGCCAGCCACCTCAAAGATCTAGGCGTAGAAGTGACCGTAAGCAACACTGTAGACGCCACCTTCGATATCGTGCACCACATGAGCTGGGCATTTGCCAATCTGCGCACAGTACAGCCCTCCACCATGCTGATCACGCATTTGGATGATCCTTATAAATTTAAAGAAGTATTGGCCACCTTGAACTCCAATGTGCGCGTTGGCATTTGTATGTCTCACGACACGATGCAGCAAGTCATTGATGCGGGTGTCCAACCCAGTTCTGTTTACTTTATACGCCCCGCGCACGACGGTGCAGTCAAACCCAGGCGCATTGTCATTGGCATTACCTCTCGCGTGTACCCCGACGGACGCAAGCGTGAGGCGATGCTTAAGCAATTAGCGCAGACTATGCGCTTGGATGATTTTGAGTTTCGCATTTTTGGAAATGGTTGGGACGAGACCAATCTGCAGCTCACCGAGGCTGGCGCTTTGGTAACGTATTTTGGCGAAACCGACGATTTCCGCAGAGACTACGAGACACTACTAATTGAAATACCCAAGTTTGATTACTACCTGTATTTGGGCATGGACGAAGGCTCATTAGGTACCCTGGATGCCCTGTGCGCTGGCATACCCACTATCACTACCCCGCAAGGATTTCATTTGGATATTGCGCATGGCATCACCCACTCGGTGCTTACGCAAGAAGACTTACAAACTGTGTTTACCTTGATCGGCCAAGAGCGCAATTTGCGTATCCACTCCGTTGCCGATTTAACTTGGGCAACATTTGCAAAAAGGCACCTTGAAGTATGGGAAAGCTTGTTGTCCAATCAGCCGCTTCCACCACTTTCGGTGCACCCACAAAACCTCAGCACGCTGCAAGCGGCCGAAATGCAAAGCCATCGGCGCAAGGCGATATGGAGGAACGCGTACCAACCTCGCCGTGCTTTGTCTGCGCTAAGCCGCACACCTATGCTTCAACCAGTACGCCGGTGGATAGACCGCCTTCGACTGGGCAAGTCATAAGCTTGACTCAACCAAACAGATCATTGCCAAGCACGCGATGCCAACCCTTGAGCCCAAACTGCTCTTCGTAGTCAATGTGGACTGGTTCTTCCTGTCCCATCGCCTGCCTATCGCGCTAGAAGCCATGCGGCAAGGCTATGAAGTGCATATTGCCGTAGGCATCACGGATAGGCTCGCGGAAATGCAGGCGCATGGGCTGCAGGTGCACCCACTGGGTATCAGCCGTAGCAAAACCGGGCTGGGTGAAGCTTTGAAGGTAGCCACGCAGATTTGGAATGTCTATAAGACTGTGCGGCCCGATGTTGTGCATCTGGTGACGATCAAGCCGGTACTGATGGGCGGTATCTTGGCGCGGCTGGCAGGCGTACCAGCGGTGGTCGCTGCAGTATCGGGCTTAGGGTTTGTTTTTCTTAAAACAGGGTTTGTCGCTGCGGCGCGCCGGATGCTGGTGGGAGTCTTGTACAAAGCGTCTTTTGGGCACAGTAATTTGAAAGTGATTTTTCAAAATGCGCAAGACAAAGCTACCTTGGTGCAACTTGCAGATTTGCCAGAGACAAAAACTGAATTGATTCGTGGGTCTGGCGTAGACATTTCGCAGTTTACTGCGGGCCCCCTACCCAACGGCACCTCAGTGGTCATGCTGGCGGCGCGCTTGCTGGCAGACAAAGGCGTGCGTGAGTTTGTGCAGGCAGCGCGCTTGCTAAAAACCGCTGGAAGCAGCGCACGGTTTTGTTTGGTGGGCACAGCCGATTTGGATAACCCCACCAGTCTGACACAAACTGAACTCGACACGTACCAACAAGAAGGCATCATCGAACTCTGGGGTCACCGCACGGACATGGCCGCCACACTGTCTGCCGCGCATATCGTGGTGCTGCCTTCGTACCGCGAGGGTCTGCCCAAAGTGCTGATTGAAGCGGCGGCCTGTGGCAAAGCGGTGGTAACCACAGATGTGCCGGGCTGCAGAGATGCCATAGAGCCTGGCGTGACGGGCGTGCTGGTGCCTGCGCGCAACGCACACGCACTGTCACAGGCTATAGCCGCGCTGCTGCGCGATCCAGAGCGTTGCCACGCGATGGGGCAAGCGGGCCGCGCGTTGGCAGAGCGCGCCTTTGACATCAAGCAAGTAGTAGCTCAGCACTTGAGTATTTATGCTAGCTTGATAGCCAGTAGCGAGGTACGCAAAGTATGAAAGTTCTGGTGACGGGTGCCAACGGGTTTGTAGGTTCGGCTGCGGTGCAAAGTCTGGCCAAAATGGGCCACAGCGTGGTAGCGCAGACCAGGCAAACGCCTTCCGTGCTGTGGCCTGCAGATACCGGCATTACCCCGTGCGTGACGGATTTAGACCAAACCAATGGTGTGCAGGCAGCCCTGCAAGGATGCGACTGGGTAGTGCACACCGCAGCGCGGGTGCACCAAGTGCGTGAGACTGCGGCCAATCCCTTGGAGGCGTTTCGCCAAGTCAACACACAGTACACCCTGGATTTGGCGCGCGCGGCTGCGGCGCAAGGCGTCAAGCGTTTTGTGTTTTTAAGCTCCATCAAAGTCAATGGCGAGTGGACAGCAAAAGGCCGCCCCTTTCGCGCAGACGACGCCCCGGCACCCAAAGACCCGTACGGCATCAGCAAACACGAGGCAGAACTTGGCCTGCGTGCCATAGCCGCGCAGACAGGCATGGAGGTGGTGATAGTGCGCCCCCCCTTGGTGTATGGCCCGGGGGTAAGGGCTAACTTTTTAACCATGATGCGCTGGCTGGCGCGCGGCGTGCCCCTGCCGCTGGGCGCCATTGACAATCAGCGCAGCTTGGTAGGTTTAGGCAATTTGGTAGATTTG
>JAYVDN010000356.1:0-1557 GCA_043749385.1 Polaromonas sp. | reverse complement strand
TGGCTTTCTTGACGTAGTGGAAATAAAACGACCCGGTGGTGATATGCAATTTTGGGCATCCGCACTCGACCATGGCAACTCGGTACCGTCGACTAATTTGACTAAGGCAATCACGCAAGCATCTCGCTACATCTACGAAATAGAACGTGAGGCTAACAGCGTAAAGTTCTTAGACCGAGTCAATGGAGTAAAAACAGTCAAGCCAAGATGCATACTTTTATTCGGACGCTCGTTCAATTGGACTACTGAGCAGACTGAGGCATACCGGATTTTGAACGCAAGTTTTCATAATCTGACCATTCTTACCTTCGACCATGTGCTGGCCCGCGCCGAACGAATCATAAATTTTGACAGCAAATAGGTAATGTGAATATCGACAGGCGACTATTACTCGAGTGGATTGTCATGGGCATCCTGAGCGAAATTACGGGGCAATTTTGAAGGCAGGTTTGTGCGTTTCATGCTTACCTAAAGCTTGCGCTAGTTAAAGAAAAGCTGTTTTCTTTAACTTAGTTTTCAACTTAGTTAAAGTTACACTGAAAGTACAGAGCCGTGAATTTTGTCAGTTACGCCGAAATTTCCTTCGCTAGGACTAATCAAAGGAACTCCCCAATGCCCAACCTCGCCCCCCAATACCTAGACCGCATGTACAACAACCGCGCCTTGGTGCCTGACCACGCCAAGCACTTTGGGCAGTGGGCGGAGGCGTCTGACGATGCGCGGGCGGCGCACCCGCACCATCTGGACGTGGCCTATGGCGACAGTGCGATGGAGACGCTGGACGTGTTTCCGGCTGCCAAAAAAGGCGCGCCGGTGCTGGTGTTTATCCATGGCGGCTACTGGCGCTCGCTGGACAAATCTGACCATTCGTTTATAGCCCCGGCCTTTACCAACCAGGGTGCGTGCGTGGTGGTGCCTAACTATGCGCTGTGCCCGGCGGTCACTATCCCGCAGATTGTGATGCAGATGGTCAAAGCGCTGGCCTGGACCTACCGCAACGCCCGCAAGTATGGCGGTGACCCGAGCCGCATCACGGTGATAGGCCATTCGGCAGGCGGGCATTTGGCCACCATGCTGCTGGCCTGCGCTTGGCCGGTGGTTGCCAAGGGGCTGCCTGCGGATTTGGTGAAGAACGCGATGTCGATCTCGGGTCTGTATGACCTGGAGCCCATCATGCACACGCCCTTCCTGCAAGAGTCGCTGCGCCTCACGCCTGAGCAGGTGCTGCTCGCCAGCCCGGCCTGGATGCCGCGCCCGCGCCAAGGCGAGCTGTACGCGCTGGTGGGCGCGGACGAGAGCGCCGAGTTTCTGCGCCATAACGGTTTGATGCAATCTGCGTGGGGCAAAGGCACCGTGCCGGTATGTGAGAGCGTGCCTGAGCGTAACCACTTCAGCATACTAGAAGACCTTAGCGCCCCGTGGACGCGGCTGCATAAGCTGGCCAGCAAGCTGGTGCTCAGCGCTTAGCGCGCAGGCCAGCGCGCCCATGCAGCCGTTGATTGACCAGGCCACTCCACCACTGCAGCCAGTGCCTCCGCCACCGCAGCGCATGCTGCC
>JAYVDN010000355.1:0-3853 GCA_043749385.1 Polaromonas sp. | reverse complement strand
CAGCTTTTGCTGGTTGCCACCCGAGAACTTGGACGAGCCCAAGAGCGGGTGCGGTGGCCGTACGTCAAAGCGCTGCATCAAGGTGGCGGTATCGCTCAGCATGGCGCGGGTTTTCAGCCACAGGCCCTGGCTGTAAGTAGCCAGACGCTCGTAGCCCAGCACGGCAGACTCCCAAGCGGCAAAGGGCATCACCAGGCCGCGCTCGTGCCGGTCTTCGGGCACATGGGCCAGGCCTGCGCGGCGCGCGGCCTGCGGGTTTAGCCACTGCGCGGCTGTGTAGTGCGCGCCGCCTAATTGCAGGCTACCGCTACTTGGGGCGCGCATGCCACTTAAAATTTCCAGCAGCTCGGTTTGCCCGTTGCCGGCTACGCCGGCCACACCCACTATCTCGCCCGCGCGCACTTGCAAGGAGATGCCGCGCAGGCGCTGCACGCCGTGCGCATCCACGCAATGGAGGCCACTGGCCAGCAGGCGCACGGGCGCGTCTGCACGCAGCGCACTGCGTGCAGCGGGCGCTTGCAGCTTGCGCCCCACCATGGCCTGCGCCAGCAGTTCCACCGTGGCACCCGCAGTAGCGCATTCGTGTACCACCTGGCCTGCGCGCATCACGGTGACGAAGTCGCACAGGGCCAGTACTTCGCGCAGTTTATGGGTGATCAAAATAATCGTTTTGCCTTGCGCGCGCAGGCGGCGCAGCACGATGAACAGTGCGTCGGTTTCTTGCGCTGTCAGCACGGCGGTGGGCTCGTCTAGTATCAAAATCCGCGCGCCACGGTGCAGGGCTTTCAGTATCTCCAGCCGCTGTCTGTCGCCTACGCTGAGGTCTTCCACCAAGGTGTCTAGCGGCACCTGCAGGCCGGTCTCTTGCATCAGCGCTTGCAGCTTCTCGCGCGTCACACTTTGCGAGCGGCGCAGGTCAAAAAAGGGCTCCACGCCCAGCAGCACATTGTCCAGCGCAGACAGTGTGTCTACCAGCATAAAGTGCTGGTGCACCATGCCTATCCCCAAGCGAATGGCTTCGTCGGAGTGGCGAATGCGCACCGCCTGGCCTTCTACCTCGATCTGCCCAGAGTCGGCGGTGTAAAAGCCATACAGAATCGACATCAAGGTGCTTTTGCCCGCACCGTTTTCGCCCACCAGGCCATGGATGGTGCCTGCTTGCACCGTCAGGTTGACGGCTTGGTTGGCGCGCACGCTGCCAAAGCGTTTTTCAATCGCCACCATGCGCACGGCAGGTGACAAAGGCGTCACCGCAGATGAAGAAAGGGGCTCGGTAGTAGACGAAAGCCGCACTGCGGCTGGTGCGGTGCGGCTTGCGTCGTTGGCTGAAGGAGCGCGGGCGTCAGTGGTCACGCACTTAGCGTAGCACAGTCCATTCCCAGTGTGGCTTGCAGCGCTCACTCACATTTGCTGGCGGCCATATAGTCCACGACTTTGATTTTGCCGCTGACGATGTCGGCTTTGGCAGCGTCTACTTTTTTGCGCATGTCGGCGGACACCAGCTTGTCGTTATTGCTGTCCATGGCGTAGTCCACGCCGCCTTCTTTCAGGCCCAGGGCGCTGATACCAGCCGTGTGGTTTTTGGCCACGTTGTACACCGCTACGTCCACGCGCTTGAGCATGGAGGTGAGCATGGTGCCGGGCTGCAAATGGTTTTGGTTGCTGTCTACACCAATGGCCAGTTTGCCTGCGTCTTTGGCGGCCTGGTACACGCCTGTGCCGGTGCCGCCCGCTGCGGCAAACACCACGTCTGCGCCTTTGGCAAACTGCGCTTTGGTCAGCTCACCGCCACGGCCCGGGTCGTTCCAGGCCGCGCCGGTGGTGCCGGTCATGTTGGCAAAGGTTTCAATTTTGGGGTTGGCGTACTTGGCCCCCTGCTCGTAGCCGCACTGGAACTTGCGGATCAGCGGGATGTCCATGCCGCCCACAAAGCCCACTTTGCCGGTTTTGCTGGCCTGCGCGGCCATCATGCCCACCAAAAAGCTGCCTTCGTGCTCGTTGAATACTACAGACTGCACATTAGGCTCTTTGACCACAAAGTCGATGATGGCGAACTTGAGCTTGGGGAATTCTTTGGCTACTTTTTCAATCGACGAGCCTTGCGCAAAGCCAATGCCAATGATCGGGCTGGCACCGCGCTCGGCCATGCGGCGAATGGCCTGCTCGCGCTGGGTGGGGTTGGACACCTCAAACTCCAGATACGGCTTGCCGGACTCTTTTTTCCAGCGCTCAATGCCCATGTGGGCGGCTTCGTTGAAAGACTTGTCAAACTTGCCGCCCATGTCATACACGATGGCAGGTTCTGCCAAAGCCGCGCCCGTGGCTAAAACAGCGGCTGCAGCGAGCAAGGTGGAGCGAAAATTCAATAGCATGTGGCTACTCCCTAAAAAAGTTTGAAAAAATTCCCCTCGGGGCGCGTGGTGATTCCAAGCCAGAATCATGCCTGATACAACGCCTATCTGCCAAGGCGGGTTATCCTGTAGATTCTAGATTTTGAGGTGGATAACCCGATGCCTGCTACGCCATCTGCTACGTCTTCTACCGCGCCCGCTGCGTCCACCCCGGTGGCCCCCGGTGGCGATGCCTTTTGGCGCGCAATACCCAAGGTGCTGCTGCATGAGCATTTGGACGGTGGCCTGCGGCCTCAAACCCTGCTGGACTTGTGCCAACAAAAAAACATTCTTTTACCCGCCAGCACTCCCCAGGCCGTCGCGCGCTGGCTACAAGGCAACGCCCAGTCGGGCAGCCTGGTGCGCTATGTCGCCGCCTTTGCACCCACCGTAGCCGCCATGGGCGACGCAGCGGCCTGCGAGCGCGTGGCTTTTGAGGCCGCAGAGGATGCCCAGCAAGACGGCTGCGTGCTGGCCGAGTTTCGTATGGCACCGCTGCTCTTGGAGCCTCACGGTTTGGCAGGCGAGGCCGCCGTAGAGGCCTTGCTAGCCGGTTTGCAGCGCAGCGGCTTGGCCTGCGCCCTCATTGTGTGTGCCATGCGTACCGACAGCGCCGCGCAGGTAGAGCGCGCCGCCCGCTTGGCTGCGCGCTACGCAGGCCACGGCGTGGTGGGCTTCGATTTAGCCGGCGGCGAGCGCGGCTACCCCGCCGCCCTGCACCGCCGCGCCATCGACATCGCCCGAGAGGCCGCTCTGGGCATTACCTTGCATGCGGGCGAGGCTGACGAGGGGGCCAGGGTGCTGGAAGCCATCGCCCTGGGTGCCACGCGCATAGGCCATGGCGTGCGGCTGGCGATGGGCGAGGGCGCGGCACAGCGCATGGCCCAAGTGGCGGAGATGACCTTGCCCACTGAGGGAACCACGCCCGGAGCCACGGTGCAGCCTGCCCGCAAAGTGCATTTCGAGGTCTGCCCTACCAGTAACACCCACACCGGCGTTTGCCAGCACCTGCACGAGCACCCCTTGCCTGCCATGTGGGCGGCCGGGCTGGAGCTGTCCATCCATACCGACAACCGCCTGATCTCCGGCATCACGCACAGCCAAGAGCTGGCCAATGTGCACCACGCGTTGGGCTGGCCGCTGGCAGCCATTGCGCCCAGCATGCTGGCCGCAGCAACGGCCTCGTTTCTGCCTATTGCAGCAAGACAGGCGGCGATAGAGCGCGTCAACGTGTGGGAGAGCGCGCGTACAGTGCTCTCCAGATAAGAATGGGTCTGTACAGCCGCTATGTATTACGTAGCTGCTCCCGCGACATTCTATTGGGCTGCAGCCCGATTGGTACCTAAAAAACGGCTTAAAAATGGTCAAAACGGCAGTAAAAACCTGTTTTCCACACCGCCAAAGGCGCTGGAACATCAAAAACAGCGTGTTTTAGGCCCTTTTTATTGTACCAATCGGGCTGC
>JAYVDN010000354.1:0-3265 GCA_043749385.1 Polaromonas sp. | reverse complement strand
GAGCAGCACGGCTCGTGCTGGTCTCGGCACTTCGAATCCGGCGAGCTCGCACAGCGCCGTCAGCGGCTACATGCCCAGCATCCTCGCTGTACGGGCACGCGAGCTGACGCTAGAGGGGCGCACCTTGAACAATGTGGTGGTGGGTGGCTCGCGCGAAGGCTTGACGTGGCGTGCCAACCTGGACGCCCGCGAGCTCAATGGCTATGTGGAATACCGCCAGCCCAGCAGCAACAACCCTGGGCGTGTGTATGCGCGTTTGGCGAGGCTGACTATTGCGCAGGCTGGCGCCAATGAGATCGAGGCCACCCTCAGCGAACAGCCTACGGCGGTTCCCGCACTGGACATCGTGGTGGAGGATCTCGAGCTACGCGGAAAAAAACTCGGGCGCGTGGAAGTAGAGGCGGTTAACCGTGGCCTTTCTGCGGGGGCGCGAGAAGGCGTAGTGCGCGAATGGCGCTTGAATAAACTCAATGTCATCATGCCTGAGGCACAGCTCACCGCCACCGGTAACTGGACCGCCTTAGGAACCAACCCTTTAGAAGGCAAAGCAAGCCAGCGTCGGCGTACCGTGATGAACTTCAAACTGGCGATTGCAGACTCTGGTGAACTGCTCAAACGTTTAGGCATGGAGAAAACTGTAGCCCAAGGCAAAGGCGTGATGGAGGGCCAAGTGACATGGCTCGGATCTCCATTGGCGATGGACTTTCCGAGTTTGAGCGGTAGCTTTAATGTCAATATAGAAGAGGGCCGATTTCTTAAAGTAGAGCCCGGCCTGGGCAAGCTCTTGGGCGTCTTAAGCCTGCAGTCGTTGCCGCGCAGGCTTACGTTAGATTTCCGAGATGTCTTCAGCGATGGGTTTTCGTTTGACTTTATACGTGGCGATGTAAAGCTGGAACAAGGCATTGCAACGACCAACAATTTGCAAATGAAAGGCATTAACGCCGCGGTACTTATGGAAGGTCGCACCGATATTGCCAAAGAGACCCAGGATTTGCGCGTAGTGGTGGTGCCTGAGATCAATGCCGGAACGGCTTCGTTGATTGCTGCGGTGATCAATCCTGCCATTGGTTTGGGTACATTTTTAGCCCAGTTGCTTTTGCGCCGCCCGTTATTGGAAGCGGCGACCCAAGAGTACCGTGTGGATGGAACCTGGACAGACCCCAAATTCACCAAAGTCAGCAAGAAAACAAGTACGCCCTCTACAGAGTTGTCACAATAGGCCGTATGAAAGTTGCCGCCGTCCAAATGGTTTCAAGCCTTCAGGTCGATACGAACCTGCACAGCGCTGATGCACTGATAAAAGCCGCCGCCTCCCAAGGCGCTGAGCTGGTGGTTTTGCCCGAGTATTTTTGTCTGCTGGGCCAGCGCGATACCGATAAGCTGGCCGTGCAAGAACTAGGCGGCACCGGACCGATCCAACACTTTTTAGCCGATGCTGCCAAGCGCCATGGCATATGGCTTGTAGGGGGAACCCTGCCTTTGTCTACCAGCCAAACCACCAAAGTTCGCAACAGTTGTCTGGTATTCAACCCTCTAGGCGCGCAAGTCGCACGCTACGACAAAATTCATTTATTTGCGTTTGACAATGGCACCGAGCACTACGATGAGTCTCGCGTGCTTGAGCCTGGCGATGCACCGGTCAGCTTCAACCTGCCATCACGCGACGGTCATACCTGGCGCGTAGGCCTGAGCGTGTGCTACGACCTGCGTTTTGCCGCCTTGTACCAGGCACTGCGAGCCGATGTGCTGCTGGTACCCAGTGCTTTTACCCACACCACCGGTCAAGCCCATTGGGAAGTGCTGCTGCGCGCCCGCGCCATTGAAAACCTGGCCTACGTCATAGCTCCGGCGCAGGGCGGCGTGCATGCCAACGGCAGGCGCACTTGGGGCCACTCGATGGTGGTGAACGCTTGGGGCGCGGTACTGGTCCAACGGCCAGAGGGCGAAGGCATTGTGCTCGCCGAGCTGTCGATGTCCGCACTGCTTGAGCGGCGCACACAACTGCCTGCGTTATCGCACCGCAAACCTTTGCCATCAGCCATATCTGCATGGCAATGACGCAAGCCGGCACGGCAAGCATCTTGGCCATGTCACATTGGTTCAACCATATTTGGCCCACGCGCCGTCGGGTACTGTGGGCCTTACTGGTCATCTTGGTGGTGGCCCTGTTGGTGCTCTTGGTGTGGTTGGCTGGGCGCTATGAGGCTAGCCAGGTGCAAGCACGTTTAGAGCGTGACGCGACCGAGGCAGCCAGCGACATTCGCGTCGCCCTGACACGCAATGTGCAAAACTTGCAAGCACTGCAAGCGACGCAGTCCGAGCCCAATGCATGGACTCAAGACGCCGCCACGATACTGCGTGAGCACCGCGAGATGGTGCGCATTGAATGGCGCGATATGCAATTCAATATCCGTACGGAGGTGAACTCACCATTCCAAAAACCCTTGTTTAACCAACTGGCCCGCAGCACCTCCCAAAGTGAGGTGCAATTGGCTTGCAGCCTGGCCCGTCGATTGAGCGGCCCGGCCTACTCCAGCAGCCATTTTGTGCCGCAACCCGACGGTTTGGGCCTGGAGCTGATCGAGTTGTGCATGCCCTTGAGCGCGGCTGGACAAAGCAGCGGCTACTTGGTGGCCACCTACGCACTGCAAAGCATATTGACCGAATTGATTGGCAAGCAAATCACCCGTGGGCAGGAGGTGTCGTTTACCGAAGCCGATGGCACGCGCTTGGCTATCCACGGCTCAAGCTTGCGGGGCAGCCGCGTGTTTACCGCCCAGCAGTTGCTTGATTTGCCTGGCAACACACTGGTGGTGCGCATGGACAGCTGGCGCGCCGCGCCCGACCTGTTCCCCAATGTGTTGACGGCTTTGGTGACGCTGCTAGCGGCGGCACTGGTGTGTGTGTTGGTGCTGCTGGGCAAAGATATCAGCAAACGCCTGCGCGCAGAACGCGAGTTGGCCGAAGCCTTGGCCTTTCGCAAAGCCATGGAAGATTCGCTGGTTACAGGCATGCGCGCACGCGATCTGCAAGGCCGCATTACCTACGTGAACCCTGCCCTGTGCCAGATGACCGGCTATCCGGCCTCCGAGCTGGTGGGCATCACATCGCCTATGCCCTACTGGCCGCCCGAGTTGGCCAACGAATACGAGCAGCGCCAGGCCGTGCGTTTGGCCAGTAACTTGCCCTCACGCCAGGGCTACGAGTCGGTGTTTTTACGCAAAGACGGCACGCGGTTTCCCGTGCTGATTATCGAGGCGCCGCT
>JAYVDN010000353.1:0-4140 GCA_043749385.1 Polaromonas sp. | reverse complement strand
CTTTGGCGCGCGCGCGGCCACCGACAGCACCCGTTTTGGCAAGCTCATTGCCGAGCGCGGCATCAAAGGCGATTGACCCCATGCGCACCATCACCCACGCCGTACGCGTAGAGTTTGGCGACTGCGACCCGGCCGCCATCGTCTGGTTCCCCAATTTCTTTCGCTGGATCGACGCCGCCTCACGCCACTTTTTTGCCGAGTGTGGCGTGCCCCGCTGGGAAGAGACCACCAAATCCATCGGCGTGATCGGCACCCCGCTGGTCGACACTCACACCAAATTCTTGAAAACCGCCAGCTATGGCGACCTGCTACTCATCCGCACACAAATCACCGAGTGGCGCGACAAGAGCTTTGTGCAGACCTACAAAATCGTGCGCACCCGGCCCGATGGCGAAGAAGATGTGATTTTGGAATGCAACGAGGTGCGCATCTTTGCCAGCAAACGCGAAGACGGGAAGAACGGGATTCGGGCAGTGCCTATTCCGCCCTCTATCCGCGCGCTGTGTGAGTGATCCTAACGACTACTTGCGATCCAACACTTCCAGTACGGATTCTTGGGTAGTGATAACGCAGTCGGCGATGTAGTCGATAAAAGGCGAGAGGTCGCCGCGATCTGCTGCACTCAAAGCGTCCAGATAACGCCGCTTGGTCTCTAGCCGCACCACGGCAGGGAAATAGCCTTTGTGCATCAAGATGAGGTTCATTAGGATGCGGGCACCCCGGCCATTGCCGTCGTCAAACGGGTGAATGCGCACCATGTGGTAGTGCGCCACGGCTGCCACATGGATGGGATGGACGCTGCCGATGAACTGGTTAATCCATGCCACCAGCGCCTGCATCTCATCCACCACATGCAAAGGGTCCACATAGGTATGCACCGTTCCATCGGCCTGCTCTACGTGGTTTGCGAGCCTTTTGTACTGGCCCGGTGCGGCGGGTTTGCGCAGCATCTGCCCGCTGGCACCCTTAGCCGGGGTGAACTCAACCCCACGCAGGATGAGCGCGTTAATTTCTTTGACAAAGCCCTCGGTAATCGCCTGCTTACTGCTGACCACATCAAACAACATGTCGATAGCCTCGGCATGGTTTTGCGCATCCATAAAGTCTTTCAGCGGTTTGCCTTCGACCGTCAAACCTTCCGACAGAAAAAAGTGCGTTTCTCCGCGCGTGAGGGTGCTACCTTCTATTCCATTGGAGTTGTAAGTCCAGTCAACGCGCAGGCGCTTCACGATTGATTCCCACAGTGCATCATCCAGGCCTTTTTTGGTATCCACACGCGCACGCAGCTCATCCGCGCGCGCAAACACAGGCACATGCGCCGCAAAAACGCCTGGATAGTTAGCGGGAATGAATGGTGTGGGCATAGCGTTCATTCTATCCATCTACAGTCAGTACAAGCCCAACTTGCAAAGTCTGCATGGCAAACTTGATCGGCAAATACTTGCTAAAGTTTGGATTAACATGGAACCAAATATGCGCCTGCTAGCGCCAGTAATTTAGGAGCCGACGATGACTGAAACCCCCACCCCATCTGCCGCTCGGGCACAAGGCAAGCAGATAGCCGTCTGGCTGGTGTTGCTGGCAGCCGCGGGCACGTTTGCGCTGACGATGGGGGTGCGGCAGACGATGGGTTTGTTTTTAAGCTCGCTCAATACCTCTACGGCTTTGGGGGTGAGCAGTATCAGTCTGGCGTTTGCTTTTGGGCAGCTGTGGTGGGGGCTGACGCAGCCTTTTGCAGGCGCGTTTGCCGACAAGGTGGGCGCAGGACGGGTGCTGTTTATTGGCGTGGTGCTGGTAGCGCTGGGCACTTTTATTACGCCTTTCATGACCACGACGGCCGGGTTGATTTTTGCCATTGGCGTGCTGGCCGCCGGTGGGGCGGGCATGGCCGGGCCTGCGGTGCTGATGGCCGCTACCACGCGCATGATCCAGCCTGCCAAGCGCGGCATGGCCACTGGCATCGTCAACGCGGGCGGCTCGTTTGGCCAATTCTTGATGGCACCGATTGCCGGGGCCTTGATGCTGGGCATTGGCTGGGCGGGCGCCATGCAGGTGCTGGGGCTGATCGTGTTACTCGCCCTGCCTGCTGCATTTTTGCTCAAGGGCAGCGGGCAGGCCGCTGCCAGCCCGGCGGCGGCCACCACTGCGCAAAAACCTTTGAGCACCAAAGCGGCCATCCTGCAGGCCCTGCGTGACCCCAGCTACCTGATGCTGGCAGGGGGCTTTTTTGTCTGTGGTTTTCACGTGGCCTTTTTGGGCACCCACCTGCCCGGTGTGGTGGCCTCGTGCGGGCTGCCCACGCAGTGGGGCGCGTGGGCGCTGGGCATGCTGGGGCTGTTCAATATTGTCGGCAGTCTGGCCATGGGCTGGGCCGTAGGCCGCTGGCGCATGAAGTCTTTGCTGTCGCTGGTGTATGCCGTTCGCGCGCTGGCGGTGGTGGTGTTTTTGCTGGCCCCCAAAACGGGGCCGGTCATGCTGGTATTTGCCGCCGTGATGGGCCTGACGTTTTTGTCTACGGTGCCGCCTACGGCTGGCCTGGTGGCCAAATTTTTCGGCACCGCCAACATGGCCATGCTGTTTGGCATGGTGATGCTGACGCACCAGGTGGGCGGCTTTCTGGGCGCCTATCTGGGTGGCAAGGTGTTTGAGGCCACAGGCAACTTCGACCTGGTCTGGTACATCGACATCGTACTGGCCGTAGGCGCAGCGTTGATCCATCTACCCATCCGCGAGGCCAAGCTGGTTCGAGTAGTAGCTGCGTGATGCCAGCCCTTTAGAATATAGCGGGAGAAGCTACTAAATATATAGCATACCGCTTGCTTCACTTACTTTACCTAGCTTACTTTTTCCCCAACCCCAAGCGGGCAGCGCCCTCGGTATACAGCTTGGTTTTCTCTTTCATAAACGCGTCCATCTGCTCCACCCCCACGTTGACCAGCTCGAAGCCGCTTTTGGCGGCCAGCTCTTTCATCTCGGGGTCGGTGTTGAGCGCCATCCACATGTCAGAGATGCGTTTGCGGGCCTCGGGGGGCGTGCTCTTGGGCACGCCTATGCCTCGGTAGGCACCGTCTACCCAGTCCACGCCCAGCTCTTTGAAGGTGGGCACGTCAGGCAGCAGGGGGTGGCGTTTGTCCATGGCCACGGCCAGGGCGCGCACCCGGGTTTTATTATTGATGGCAAAGGCGGTGTAAGTCATGGCGCCGTCGATTTGCGCGCCTACCACCGCTGTGGTCATGTCGCCGGTGCCTTTGTAGGGGATGTAGTTGGTTTTGATGCCAAAGGCCGCGTTCAGCCGCTCGTGTGCACCGTGGTTGGCTGAGTTCAGGCCCGAGCCACCCAGGCTGACTTTGCCAGGATCGGCTTTGGCGGCTTTGATAAATTCGGCAAAGTTTTTGATGGCGCTTTGGTCCGGCACCACCAACGCATCGGGTGTGTAGTGGAACCAAAACACGGGGGTCACGTCTTGCGTTTTGTACTGCACCTGGCCTTCGATGGGCTGGAAGACGATATGCGGCAAATTAATGCCCACCACGTTCAGGCCGTCGGCGGGCAACTGGTTCATTTGCCCCCACATCAGCCCACCGCCAGCACCGGCTTTGTACTGCACTATCGTGTCGATAGCAGCGCATTTTTTCTTGAGCACGATTTGCTGGTGGCGTGCGGACAGGTCTGACTCACCACCGGGTGGAAAGGCCTGCCAATACAGGACATTTTTTTCTGGGCAGGCTTGAGCCAAGGCTAGGGGCGCGAGGACGGCAAGGCACAGGGTAGACAGCAGTTTTTTCATGGCATGGTCTCAGCAGGTAAGTGATTTATTGTGGACTCAAACATCAGCCGTTAGCGCGCTGGAATACCCTAAGACATTTTCCACCTCTTGTACGGGAGCTGGCCGATGGTGTACCCAGAGGGAGTTGGCAAGTTTTGTACGGAAGCAGGCCGGCGGTGTACTCAGAGGGAGTTGGCAAGTTTTGTACGGGAGCTGGCCGGCGGTGTACTCAGCTCCGCGGCTGTCCCCCGGGGCGGCCTAGGGCCGCCGCCTCCTCCTTTATGCCGCTGCGCTGAGTACACCACCGGCCAGCTCTCGCGAAGTAGCAGGCGATTCACCGTTGTGCCCCAACCATGCCAGTACGCAGCTCTGGC
>JAYVDN010000352.1:0-5608 GCA_043749385.1 Polaromonas sp. | reverse complement strand
AAGCCTTGCGGCGTGAGCGAGTCGCCATGCGTGCTACCGCGGTGCGTCACACTGGCAAAGCCCGCGCCAATCTCTACGCCCTTGACCGCGTTGATGCCCATCATGGCAAAGGCGATGTCGGCGTCGAGTTTGTCAAACAGCGGCTGGCCCAGACCTACGGGCATGCCCGTGGCCACCACGCGCAGACGCGCACCGCAGGAGTCGCCCGACTTGCGCAGCGCACCCATGTACTCTTCCAGTTGCGTCACGTCAGCGATGGGTGCGAAGAAGGGGTTGTGTGCCACATGCTCCCAGCTTGCAAACGGGATAGCGATGTCGCCAATCTGCGTCATGCAGCCTTTGAATTGGGTGCCGTACTTTTCCTGCATCCACTTCTTGGCAACAGCCCCTGCCGCCACCATCGGTGCGGTCAGCCGTGCGGAAGAGCGGCCACCACCGCGGGGGTCGCGCGCGCCGTACTTTTGGATGTAGGTGTAGTCGGCGTGGCCTGGGCGGAAAGTGCGGGCAATGTCGCTGTAGTCTTTACTGCGCTGGTCAGTGTTTTTGATCAGCAGGCAAATAGGTGTGCCCGTCGTTCTTCCTTCGTACACACCCGACAGGATTTCCACTGCATCGGGCTCGTTGCGCTGGGTGACGAATTTGGAAGTGCCGGGGCGGCGGCGGTCCAGATCGGGCTGAATATCAGCCTCACTCAGCGCCATGCCGGGTGGGCAACCGTCAATCACGCAGCCGATGGCTGGGCCGTGGGATTCACCAAAGTTGGTGACTGCGAATAAATGTCCGAAGGTGTTGCCGCTCATATGCAGCCATTATCCCAAAGTCTGGTCGCTCTGGCCCTGCGCGAGAGGAAAAGATCCACCCAAGCTGTGCTACTGCTTCGCCAACCATGCTTGAAGGCGCTCGACCCCTTGCCCCAACCGCTCCACGTCTTTCGATGCAAAACACCAGCGCAGCCAGCCCTCGGCCTCAGGGGCAAAGGCACTGCCGGGAGCCAGGCCCAAACCTGCCTCTTGCACCAAACGTTTGGCCAGTGGCAGTGACTCGCTATAGCCGTCAATTTGAAAAAACGCGTACATGCCGCCTCTGGCTGGCTGCACCTGCACGCCCGGCAGAGCTTGCAGCAGCGGCACCAAGGTGTCGCGGCAACGGTGAAAATGCGCCACCAAAGCAGGTGTGATGTCTGCCTCGTGCGCGATGGCGGCTACGCCTGCACGCTGCACAAAGGTGGGCGCGCAGGAGGTGTTGAACTCGATCAGCTTGCTCACATGTGGGGTGGCGCTGGCAGGCAGCACCAGCCAGCCCAAGCGCCAGCCGGTCATTAAAAAAGTTTTGGAAAAGCTGTGCGCGACGACCAAGCGGTCTTCTGCGTCTGCAATATCCAAGAAGCTCGGTGCGCAGGCGTGCGGTGTGGGCTCGTAGTACAAACGCTCGTACACCTCGTCGGCCACAATCCAGGTGCCTGTTTTGCGGCAATGCTGCAAGATGCTAAGTTGCTCTTCTTTGGACAAAGTCCAGCCGGTCGGGTTGTTCGGCGCGTTGACGATCAACACCTTGGTCCTGGCCGTGACTGCGCTGAGCAGCCTGCCAATGTCCAGCCCCCATTGCCCGTTGCTGGGCACCAAGGACACCGTGCGCAGCTGGGCGCCCATGATGGTGCACTGCTGCGTGAGGTTGGGCCACACCGGCGTGACCGCCACCACCTCGTCGCCCGCGTCCAGCAGCAATTGCGCCGCCAGCATCAAACCGCTCACGCCCGACGAGGTCACTGCGATGCGCTCTACCGGCACCGGGCCGTGCAGGCGCGACATATAGCCAGAGATGGCCTCGCGCAGCTCTGGGATGCCCAGGTTTTGGTTATAAAAAGTCTCGCCCGACTGGATCGACTGCGCCGCCGCGTCGCGCACAGCCTGGGGCGTGACTTCATCACTCTCGCCAAACCAAAAGCGCAGCACGTCTGGCTTGCCCAGAGCAGCGTTGACGACGAGACGGATTTGGGAGCCTTGGAGGTTTTCAATAGAGGTGCGCATACCCATAACTGTACCTTGTGCGGCGGACCAAAAGCCTTGCTGGCGCAGAGTTTATTCTTGCTTTTCGTGCGCAAAATAAGCTAGTCTTTGGCATAAACAGGCTCAAAACACCATGATGAAGAAACAAAAAATCGCTGCTCAATCTGCTTTGGCAATAAAAGAGACCGAAGAAGATGCGCAACTGGCCGCCGGTTTAGACAAATTTGATATCCATATCCTTAAGCAGTTGCAAGCCGATGGCCGCCTGACCAATGCCGAGTTGGCCAACCGCGTAGGTCTCTCGCCAGCACCTTGCTGGCGGCGCGTGCGCGCTCTGGAAACGCAGGGCTATATCAGCGGCTACCACGCTGCGATCAACCGCCACAAAGTAGGCTTGGGCGTGATTGCGTTTGTGCGTATTTTTGCCGACCGCAATACCGGCGAGGTGACGCGCGAACTCAAAGAGCAGCTGATCAAACTGCCCGAGGTGATGAGCTGCCACCACATCTCCGGCGAAGGATCCTTTGAGATCACCGTGATGGCTACCGATCTGGAAGCCTACTCGCGCTTTGCTATGCAGACCTTGATCAACCTGCCGCATGTAAAAGACCTGCACACCAGTTTTTCATTGGGCGAGGTGAAGGCATCGCACGAGCTGCCGTTGGGGCATTTACAGCGGTAAATATTGGTTGGTTGCAGCGAGTATTGCTCGGATTTTTACCTCAAAGAGGCATCCAGCGCACTATTGAATATATAGCTGCTCCCGCGATATTCTATTGGCCTGCAGCCTGATTTATATGTGGAAAAGGCCATAAAACTGCCATCAATAGACCCTCAGTGAAGGGATACCTCTTCAATCCAGCTTGACACCTGCCGTCTTCACCAGTTTCACCCAAAACTTGGCATCCTCGTTCAAAAATGCGCCAAACTGCTCTGGTGACTGTGACAGCGCTACGTCGGTGCCCTCGCGTGCCAAAGAGGCTTTGATGGCAGGCTGTTGCATGGCTGTGGTGGCGGCATCGAAGATCTTTTTAGCAATCGCAGGCGGTGTACCAGTGGGCACGAACAGGCCGTACCAAAACTCGATGCTGTACTCGGGCAACCCGGCCTCGGCCATACCGGGCACACCGGGCACCAGAGGCGTGCGTTCGCGGGTGCTGACGGCCAAGCCGCGCAGGCGACCGGCTTGCACCATGGGCAGTACGGAGGGCGGCGTGCCAAAGGTGAGCTGGGTGTCGCCCGCTATGACAGACTGGATGGCCGGGCCGCCGCCGCGAAACGGGATGTGCGTCATGTTCGCACCGGTGGTCTGCACAAAAAGCGCTGCGCCCAGGTGCGGGGCCGAACCGTTGCCCGAGGTGGCGTAGTTCAGCGCATTGGGGTCTTTTTTGGCTTTGGCGATCAACTCTTGAATGCTGTTGATCCCTGTGGCCGGATTCACTGCAATTACCAGCGGCGACGTAGTGACCTTGGTAATGGGCATCAAATCACTGGCCTTGTAACCCAGCTTGGGGTTAAGCGCGGGGTTGACCGAGATGCTGCTGGGGCTGGCAATGAGGATGGTGTAACCGTCGGGCGCGGCCTTGGCTGCGGCCTCGGCGGCAATGCTGGAGCCTGCACCGGCGCGGTTTTCTACCACGATGGTTTGGCCCAGGGTTTTGCCCAATGCATCGCTCATCACGCGGGCTACATAGTCGGCCGCGCCTCCGGGGGCAAAGCCTACCAGGAGCCTGATGGGTTTGACGGGGTAGTCTTGGGCGTTGGCGCTATGGTTGAAGCTGGCAAGTAGCAAAGACGAGAGGATGATGGCAAATTTTTTCATGTGGTGTTTCCTTGTGTTCGTTCGGGCTGAGCCTGTCGAAGTGGCCTTCACAAACCCTTCGACAAGCTCAGGGTGAACGGGGTTCAGTTCAGTTCATCCATATCTAACTCTCGTTTGTAATAGACAGCACGATCTTGCCCACCTGTTGGTTGCTCTCCATATAGGCCTTAGCCTGCGCCATCTGCGCAAACGGGAACACTTTGTCCACCATGGGCTTGATGCGTCCAGCGGCGA
This sequence comes from Polaromonas sp., assembly GCA_043749385.1. Taxonomy (GTDB): domain Bacteria; phylum Pseudomonadota; class Gammaproteobacteria; order Burkholderiales; family Burkholderiaceae_C; genus JAAFIP01. Next base: position 1,546 of record JAYVDN010000352.1, on the reverse strand, counting down.
TATGGGGCAGAATATTGGCCGCAAAACCTGGGATGGGTTGGGCGCGCTGCTCGGGGCTGCGCTGCTTGTTCGACACGCCAAACAGCCTGAGCCGTTTGCCGTGCAAGACCTCCAGGTCAATATCCGCATTCAACACGCCATCAACATAGCCCACCGTAGCATGCCGCCCCTGAAAAGCCAGGCAACGGATGCTCTCGGCAAATACCGATCCGCCTACGGTGTTGACCACCAGGTTCACGCCTTTACCGTCGGTGGCTTGCATCACGGCATCGTAAAAATCGGCCTTGCGAGTGTGCAAGGCCAGGTCCAAGCCCTGGGGCTTGAGGCGCGCCAGTTTGTCCGCCGAGCCTGAGGTGCCCATGACCTTTGCGCCCAGCGCCTTGGCCATTTGCAGCGCGGTAACGCCTACACCGGAGGACACGCCGTTGATCAGCAGCCACTCATCTCTCAGCAAACCGCCCTGCTGCACCAGCATGTCATACACCACTAGGGACGTGAGTGGAATGCTGGCGGCCTCGCCCCAGGACAGGTTGGCGGGCATCTGCATGATCTCGCGCAGATCCATCACGGCGTATTCAGAGAACGCGCCTGCGCAGCGGCCCATCACTTTGTTGCCCAGCTTGACACTGGTGATGCCATCGCCCAGTGCTACCACCTCGCCCGCGCCTTCCATGCCAATCGCCTTGGCTCCAGGCTTGCCATGCAGGCCGTGGCCGGCGATGAACTCACCCCGGTTCAGGCTGGCAGCGTGCAGACGCAGCAGCACCTGGTTGGGGCCCGGGGTGGGCACGGACACGGTGCGTTGCTCCAAGGTGCAGTTGTCGTCGGTGAGGTGCATCCAGTGGGATTGCATAGTTTGTGCGGTCATGGTTTTTTTGTAGAACGAAGGGCGGAACAGGATGCAGGTTTATTTGCCGACAAAAACGGGTTTGCGCTTTTCCATAAAGGCTTTGCGGCCTTCGGCGTAGTCGGCGCTTTCAAAGCAGCCGCGAATCAAGCGCTGGCACAGGTCTTTGTCCAAGTCGGTGGACGGCTTCAAAATTTCTGCGGTGATGGTCTTGGCTGCGCGGATGGTCAATGGTGCGTTGGCTGCAAGGGCTGCGGTGTATTCCGCCAGCAGCGCAGGCAGTGCCTCGGGCGCGCACACACGCGAAACCAACCCCAGGTCTTTGGCCTCTTGCGCGTCGATCTTGCGGGCGGTAAAAAACAAATCTTTCGCAGCGCCCGGGCCAATCAAATCAACCAGATTTTTCATGGCTGAGTAGCGGTAGCCCAAGCCCAAACGCGCTGCGGGAATGGAGAACACCGAGTCGCTGGATGCTATGCGCATATCGCAGCTGATCGCCACGTTCACGCCGCCGCCAATGCAGTAGCCGCGTATGCAGGCGAGCGTAGGTTTGCTGAAATGCAGAATCGACATGAGCGAGGTTTCGGCCATTTTCTCGTAGTGCGTGACGGCCTCTTTGGCGGCGCGCATGTCTTCAAACTGCGAGATGTCGGCACCGGAGACGAAGGCTTTCTCACCCGCGCCAGAGAAAACCACCAG
>JAYVDN010000351.1:0-5289 GCA_043749385.1 Polaromonas sp. | reverse complement strand
TAGCCCCTTGCTCGTTGCGCTCAAATTGAATCTCAAAATTTGGCGCATCGTAAAAAAATCTATCGCTTTGCCCAGGTTTTGGAAACACCGGTTGGCGTTGCCAGTTGCTGCTGCGAACCAGAAGTTGCCCATCTTCTTCTTTGACATCGAAATCAATATTACGTCTCAAACCACGTTCCAGAAGGTAGCGGCCTGCGTATTCTTTGGCTTTGCTTGCGTCTACTACGGCTTGCGTGGGTGCGGGTTCGGTAGTTTTAAGCGCTTTAAAACCGCCTCCGCCTTGCGTGTAATCCAAGCCCACCAGCTCGCCGTTGTACCGTTGGAAAATATACTGCACGCCCACATCACGGTCGATAAAAATATCTGTACCGGCGGGCTCTAGCATGCGGTATCCAGCACCGGTGATGCGGCGGTAGAGCTTGGTATCTTGGACCACAAAAGTCACCGCAGTGAGCTTGTCTACCCGGTAAGTGCCCGCGTAGTCGCCGACCGTGGTCAAAGCAGAGCTACTGGGCTGTGCTGCGGGTGGGTACAGCCCAGCCATCAGCAAGTTTTGCATTCTTGCCGTAGGGGCATGCGCGTTGCTGGCCAAGGCAATGACGGCCTCTTGGGTGCTGGGCACGATGATCCACTGCGCCCGATAGCCTCCGGTGAGACCATCGTGCATATAGCTGCGCTTATTTTCTGGGCCTCGAATAAAAACAGCGTAGCCAATCTGCGAATTTTGAAATCTACCTAATGGCTCGCGCATTCTTTGGCTCGCAGGCCCTAGCGGCCCCGCGCTGCCTGCCATCATGGCGCGGCTAAAGATGAGCATGTCGCTCACGGTGGAGCGCAGCGCGCCGGCACCCGCCATGGCTTTAAACTCCCAGCCTGCCACCTTGGCTTGGTTGTCATAGCCTTGTGCAAATCTGGGCGCCTTGTCGCCCAAGACTTGGACTGTGTCCTTCATGCCCAGGGGTGCCGTGATGCGCTCGCTGACCAAATCGGCCCAATGCTTGCCGTAGTGGTGAGAAAGTAGCTCGCCCACCAAAGCCAGGCCCAGATTGCTATAGGCCGCTGGGCAGGGCGGCGCTGACTCCAGCTTGATGGCGCTTAAGGTTTCCCACAATTCGCGGCGAGTGAAACTGGCGTAGGGATCGCCTGCGTTCAAAGATGCTGCAAAGCCCGGTGGTATGCGCGGCAAGCAAGAGCTGTGTGTGATCAGTTGCCGTAAGGAAATAGCGGCCGTCGAAGTTGACTGAAAATTTACCGTGCCTGCGAGTAACTTGCCCAGCGCATCATCTAAAGACAAATCGCCCTTTTCTACCGCCTGAGCCAAGAGCAAGCCAGTGAACACTTTGGTAATGGAGCCGATTTCGAACAATTGCTCCTGAGCTGCATTGGACGATGTTCCAATAGGTGAGCCATCCGCTGAAGTAGCGACTGCTGCGTTCTTGCCGCTGCGGTGCAAAAATGCCAGTTGCGATGCACCGCCCCGCAAAACCCCCACAGCGGCAGACCCTTGCTCATCACCTAAAGCAATTTTCGCCAGTTTGACGGGGTCTGAAAAATTTTGTGGCTGTGCATTGACAAGGCCGCACAGCAGTGCAAGAAGTAGCGCGGCTGCTCGCGCCAGACGCTTTGACATCATGCTGCAGATACGAGTTGAAAACAGGGCCTTACGTTGCCAACTATCTTGCCCCGCGCATTAAACAAAGTTTGATGCCGCCAAGGATCCAGCACCTCGCGCTGCTGGGCATCGAGCCAACCCAACTGGTCCATCGACTCTACCGCTGCTGCATACAGGGCAGGCATATGACCGCTGATGATTTTGATGGCGATGGCTTCGTGGCGCGCGATACTGGCGATGACTTGCACGCCGTCGGCACCTATTTTGGTGATCCAGTCTCCTCGGCCTGCTTGGGTGAAGGCCAGGTCGTTGCGGCCTGTGCCGGAGACCATCTCGGGGTGCGCTCCCATCGCGTGGCTCAGCATGGCGAAGTGCTCGCCAAACTCAGCGTCTTGCGCACCGCTGGCCAGGCGGGCAAAGCACAGCGCCAGTTTGGACAGCGGCATGGCGTAGTTGGGGGCGGAGCAGCCGTCTGTACCTGCTACCAAGCTGGAGGCGTCGCAGCAGGCCACGCGCATGACGGCTTGGTGAATGGCTACTTGCAGCGGGTGCTCGGGCGCGAGGTGGTTCTCTAGGCTCAGGCCGTGTTGTATGCAAAAGGCGACAAAGCCGGTGTGTTTGCCGCTGCAGTTGTTATGCCGTTCGTCGTACTGTACATCCGCGGGGGGCGCGAGGCCGCCGTAGCTAAAGCGCAGCGGCACATGGCAACCGCATTGCAGGCTGCGGTGGGTGTGGCCAATTTTGTGCAGCATGCCGTCTACTTGCGTAACGTGCATGTCTTCGCCGTTGTGGCTGGCGCAGAGCAGGGCGGTTTGCTCCGATGTAAAACCAAAATGCTGCACGCCACCAGCTTGCAAAAACGGCAGTGCCTGGAATGGTTTTAGTGTAGAGCGGGTAAAGGCCATGGCGTGCGGGTCGCCGACGCTGGCTTGCAATTCACCCTTTAAGTTAACCACTGCCACTGCGCCTGAGTGAACGATCTCAGGCAGAGAGCCACGGGTGTGTTCTACGATGGGCGCAAATAGCATGGCAAGCTCTGGTTTTCCAAGGGTCCCTGAGCATATCTCATCTGAGTCAGCCCTGCTGTAGCCCGTTAGACCCGTCAAGCCGCGAGGTTTTGCCCGGGCCGACGTTGCAACTCAACTGTGTCGGCTGCGCAGGCGTGCGCGCTGCAAAGCAAAAAACTCACGTACGCCCCAGACCATGCAGGCAGGGATTGCAATGGCCCGAAAAAAAGCAGATTGGTGCAGCATGGTGTTATGGGAGGAGGGGTTGTTTGTTATCAGAAAATCAGCTTACTCGCGCATTGTGACAATGGCGTGTCGATGCGCAGCCACCACGGTATGGTTGTGCTCACAATCGCAAATCAACACAGCGCCGTATAGCGCCTGTATGCTCAGCAACCCATACTGATTGCTTTGCAAGTACGCACCTCACACCATCGTGGCTTTACCCAAACTGCCTGAGCTAGACGCCCTGGAGCGCATCATTGAACTGGGCGCCGACTGGCTGCAATCGCGTGTGGTGTGCGAGGTGAACTTGCCTGAGGGCGGTAGCTACCCTGTGCATGTGGTCACCATGGGCAATCCCTCGCGTGAGGTACCTGCCGTGGGCTATTTTGGTGGGGTGCATGGCCTTGAGCGCATTGGTGCCGAGGTGGTGATAGCCTACCTGCAAACTTTGGTGATGCGTTTGCAATGGGACAGCACCTTGCACAAACAACTGGAGTCCGTACGCTTGGTGTTTATGCCTATCGTGAACCCCGGTGGCATGGGCTTGGGCACGCGTGCCAACCCAGGTGGCGTAGACTTGATGCGTAACGCACCGGTAGACGCTACAGAGAAGGTGCCTTTTTTGGTGGGCGGACAGCGTATCAGCTCGGGTATTCCGTGGTACCGGGGTCCCAAAGGGCATCCGATGGAAATGGAGAGCCAGGCGGTGTGTGACGTGGTGCAAGCCGAGCTGCTGGTGCGTGACTTCAGTCTGTCGGTGGATTGCCATTCAGGCTTTGGCAGCCGTGACCGCATATGGTTTCCGTATGCGTATACGCGCGCGCCTATTGCCCATCTGGCCGAGATGCATGCGCTCAAGCGTATTTTTGTGCAGTCCAACAGCCACCATCGCTACATCATCGAGCCCCAAAGCCTCCAGTACTTGGCGCATGGTGATTTATGGGATTATTTGTACATGCAGTCCATCACCCAAGCGCACCGGGTTTTTTTGCCCTTGACGCTAGAGATGGGCTCTTGGTTGTGGGTCAAGAAGAATCCGCGCCAGCTGTTTTCCCGGCACGGCATGTTCAACCCCTTGATTGAACACCGCCAGCAGCGGGTACTGCGCCAGCACCAATTACTGCTGGATTTTTTATCGCGCGCCGCCTGTGGCCATGCGCTGTGGCTGCCAAGGGCCGAGGCGCGGGCCGAGCACCATGCGCAGGCATTGCATGATTGGTACTAGCCTAGCATGAAGACAGACATAACTTGGATACTGCTGCGCGGCTTAACCCGGGAGAGTGGCCATTGGGGTGAGTTTGCCCTGCAGTTTGCGCAAGCTGTGCCGCAAGCCCAAGTGATAGCGCTGGACTTGCCGGGCAATGGCCAGTTTCATCAACAGCCTAGCCCCATCAGCGTGCACGCCATGGTGGCGCACTGCCGCGCCGAGCTGGGCTTGCGCCAAATCGCGCCGCCGTATGGTGTCTTGGCGATGTCCTTGGGGGCCATGGTGGCCGTGGCATGGAGCAAAGCCTATCCGCAAGAGGTGGCGGCGCAAGTGCTGATCAACACCAGTATGCGGCCCTTCAGCGCGTTCTACCACAGGCTTCGGCCTGCCAACTATGGCGTTTTGTTGAGGCTGGTTTTGCTGGGAGCCCGCCCGCAAGAGTGGGAGCGTACGGTACTGTACCTGACCAGCCGCAAGGCAGATACTTCTGTTCTGCCCTTGTGGCTGGCAATACGCCGCCAGCGGCCCGTGTCCCGCGCCAATGCGTTCAGGCAATTGCTGGCGGCCATACGCTATAAAGCCTCCGGCGACCGGCCCTTGGTACCCACTTTGGTGTTGGCAGGTAAACAAGACAGACTGGTGGCCGTGCAATGCTCTGAAGCCCTGGCCCAACACTGGCAGTGTGCTTTGCTGGTGCACTCCCATGCGGGCCATGACCTCACCTTGGATGAGGGCCCTTGGGTGGCGCAGCAGGTGCAGCAGTGGTTACTGCTGCTCAGTTAGCACTGCTTTGCAGCATGCCCTTGGTTTCAATGAACGATACCACTTGGCTTACGCCTACCAGGGTTTTCAAATTGGTCATCACATACGGGCGAGCACCGCTGGCATGTTGGCGCATGCGCTTGGTGTCAGCTTCCATCACGTCCAAATTCGCCCCTACGTAAGGCGCTAGGTCGGTTTTGTTGATCACGAACAGATCGCTCTTGGTGATGCCGGGCCCGCCCTTGCGGGGAATTTTTTCGCCTGCGGCCACGTCGATGACGTAGATGGTCAGGTCGCTTAGCTCGGGGCTGAAAGTGGCGGCCAGATTGTCGCCACCACTTTCTACAAACACGATGTCGGCGTTTGGAAACTGCTCCAGCATGCGGTCGATGGCTTCCAGGTTGATCGAGGCATCTTCGCGGATGGCGGTGTGCGGGCAACCACCCGTCTCCACTCCCATGATGCGCTCGGCATCC
>JAYVDN010000350.1:0-12827 GCA_043749385.1 Polaromonas sp. | reverse complement strand
GGCTATTTTCAGCTGGGTTTGCACCAGCGCAGCCTCAACGCCGTCTTTGGTGGTGCTCATGGTGATCATCAACAAGTCCTGCTGCGCCTCTACGCTGCCGCTGGACTGCAAGGAGACCACGTTTTGCGGCGTTTCTGTTCGCAGAGTTTGCGAAAAGCTACCGCTTGCGTAGGCAAATAGTGCGCAGGAAGCTATTTTTTTGATAGTAAATGGCATAAAAATTCTCGCAAATGTCAGTGCGCCTAGCCTACCACGCTGCGCCGCACTAGCGGCGCGCTTTGCAGCCGATAAGGCGGCCGGCTGAGCGTTAACTTAAGGGCGTGTGGAGACCGACACGGCGGCGTTTTGCGCCCGCAGCTCGCGCGTGAGCTGGCGGCGCAGTTGCGAGCGCTCTTCGGCACTGAGGTGGCGTGGCCCAGCAGCGTTGACGGCAGCAGTAGCACCCTGTTGGGGCTGGCGCACGACCATGCGCAGCTCGTTGCGGCGGGCGTCTGGGCCTGCGACCGGCGCAGCATCACTCTGGGCCCAAGCGCTGACGCTGCCTAAAGTGGCGGCCAAACTGAGCACGGCAAAGCCTACCGTACAGCGCGCAAATATTAACCGGGCAACATGGGTATTCATATGCCTAATCCTATCGGGCTTGAAGCACTTTCCTATTGTCAAAAAGCTACGTGTGTGTCCAATTGCTAGTCGGGCACATGAACATAACGAAATAGCAGGTCAAAAAGTGCACATCGGGCGTGTGAAGCGGATGCGTGGGCATGCAAAAAGTGTAACAGAGTGTCGTAAGTTAATGATTTTTATAGGTTTTCTTAAAAATATGGGGTAAAAACGAGGCTCTGTTACAAATTCAAAGCGAGGTACTTTATGACACAAGCTCCTAAACAAGCTGACCGTATTTTGGTAGTGGACGACGATGCCCGGATCCGCGACTTGTTGCGCCGCTACCTGGCCCAAGAAGGATTCGAGGTCATCGTGGCTGAAGACGGCAAGGCACTCACCCGCATCATGATGCGCGACCCGATTGACCTGATCGTGCTCGACTTGATGATGCCCGGTGAAGACGGGCTATCGATCTGCCGCCGCTTGCGCGCGGCCGGTGACCGTACCCCCATCATCATGCTGACCGCCAAAGGCGAAGACGTAGATCGCATTGTGGGCCTGGAGGTAGGCGCTGACGATTATTTGGGCAAGCCATTTAACCCACGCGAACTGCTGGCCCGCGTGCACGCGGTGCTGCGCCGCCGCCCTGCCCACGAGTCGCCCGGTGCACCCTCTACCGAAAACGAAACCGTTACCTTCGGGCCTTTTGACTTTGATCTGGGCCAGAGGACTCTGAAGAAAAACGGCGAAGAAATGCCACTCACAACCGGCGAGTTCGCCATGCTCAAAGCCTTGGTGCGCCACCCACGCCAGCCGCTGTCGCGCGAGAAGCTGGCCCAGCTGGCCCGGGGCCGCGAGTTTGAGCCTTTTGACCGCAGCTTGGATGTGCAGGTATCGCGCCTGCGCAAGATGGTGGAGTCCGATGTAGCCGCGCCGCGCTACATCCAAACCGTCTGGGGTGTCGGCTACGTGTTTGTGCCGGACGGCAAAAGCTGATAGGCTCTAAGCACACCGGGTAGCTAGCCTCGGCCAGCTACCCGGCAAGCGTGCTTGTTGGTTTTTCATTTTTTATACCGCCCCCCAGCCACCTCATTTATGGCCAGCATTGAGGCTACTAGCCCTGCCCCGCTAGAAACTGCACCCGCGCCCCTGGAAATGCGCCAAGCCATCGCCAACCGCGTGCGGCTGAGTTTGTTTTGGCGCACCTTTTTTCTGCTGGCTTTGCTGCTGATTGGCAGCGCGGTAGCTTGGCTGCAAACTTTCCGCGTCATTGAAAGCGCGCCGCAAGCCACTCAAAGCGCGCAGCAAATTGCCTCGTTAGTAAACTTAAGCCGCGCTGCGTTGGTGCACTCCGACGCTATCGCCCGCGTATCGTTGATCAAGCAACTGGCCGAGCTGGAAGGTGTGCGCGTGGTGCCGCGTGAGAAAGGCGATGTCATCTTAAGTTTTGACAACAGCGCGCAAACCGTCATCGTCACCAACGAGCTGCGCTCGCGCTTGGGCAAAGACACTTTGCTGGCCCGCGCCGTCAACACGGAACCCGGACTGTGGGTTGGCTTTGAGATTGAAGGCGACGCCTACTGGCTGCTGACTGACATTGCCCGCATCAGCCCGGTAGCTGGCAAGACATGGCTGATTTGGCTGTTGATAGCCACGGTGCTGTCGCTTGCCGGGGCGGCCTTGATAGCCAGGTTGATCAACCGTCCGCTCAAGGCGCTGAGCTTTGCCGCCAGCCGCGTGAAGGACGGCGATTTTGATGCGAGCCGCCTGGACGAGAGCGCTGTCACCAGCGAGATCCGCGAGGTGAACGTGGGCTTTAACCGCATGGCGCAGCGCCTGGCCAAAATCGAGCAAGACCGCGCAGTGATGCTGGCGGGTATATCGCACGACCTGCGCACCCCGCTGGCGCGTCTGCGCCTGGAGACAGAAATGAGCGTAGCCGACGAGTCAGCCCGTGCACACATGGTGGCTGATATTGAACAGCTAGACGGCATTATTGACAAATTTTTGGACTACGCGCGTCCGGACCAAATACGCATGCAACCCGTGTGCCTGAACGATGTACTAGAGGCCAATATGTTTGCCATCTACGACAGCGGCGACATGCGTATCAAGCTGGATTCTCCAGAAGACGTGTATGTGATGGCCGAGGAGATAGAGCTCAGCCGCGTGCTGGCCAACTTGATTGAAAACGCCCGCAAGTACGGCAAATCGCCCCATATCAACATCACCGAGCTGGACATCGTGGTGCGCATCAAAGACGATTGGGTGCTGCTTAAAGTGCGTGACCATGGCACCGGCGTGACGCAAGAAACCCTGCAACACTTAACCCAGCCTTTCTTTCGTGGCGACGCCGCCCGCACTGAGGCCACAGGCGCAGGCCTGGGCCTGGCCATCGTCGAGAAAACCGTGCAACGCATGGGCGGTATGTTTGCACTGGCCAACACCGTCTCGGGTGGGCTGGCTGCGCATATCAAGCTGCGCCGGGCCAAGGGGCCCAAAGAGCAGTCCTCGCGCTAGCCTTTATAAGCTGTTTAGGGCCGTAGACCTTTAAAATATTGCGGGAGCAGCTACTTAAATTGTAGCAATTGAGTTCACATTCAATATGACCCGATATAGTCTTTCTTGCCCACCTCCACCCCGTTGTGGCGCAAGATGCTATAGGCCGTGGTGGTATGGAAGAAGAAATGCGGCAGGCCGTAGTTGAGCAAGTACGACTGGCCAGTAAAACGCTTTTCTTTCGGCGTACCGGCTTGGGTGACTATCTCTCGCGTGGCAGCGGCGTCAAACTGCGCGGCGCCCAGCCCTTCGATAAAAGCCAACACGCCAGCGATGCGTGCTTGCAGGTCGGCAAAGCTTTGCTCGTTGTCTTCGGTCTTGGGCACTTCTACGCCCGCCAGGCGGGCCGAGACGCTTTTGGCAAAGTCGCAGGCCACTTGCACTTGGCGCAGCAGGGTAAACATGTCGGGGTACAGGCGCGACTGCAGCAGCGCCTGGGGGTCAATTTTTTTAACCGTGGCCTGCGCCTCGGCCTTGGCCAGCACGGCGCTCAGGCCGCCCAGCATTTGTTTGAAAACGGGGATCGAGCTGGTGTAAATGAAGCTGGGGGTGGTGGTCATAATCAGTTTCCGTTGATGGCCAGTAGCTCGACCTCAAAATGCAAGGTTGCATTGGGTGGAATCACGCCGCCCGCACCGCGTGCGCCGTAGGCGATGGACGCTGGGCAGGTAAGCTTGGCCTTGCCGCCCACCTTCATCATGCCCACGCCTTCGGTCCAGCAGGGGATCACGCGGTTCAGCGGGAACTCGGTAGGCTCGTTGCGCTTGTAGGAGCTGTCAAACTCTTTGCCATCGGGAAAGGTGCCTTTGTAGTGCACTTTCACTTTGTCGGTGGGCAACGGGCTGGCACCCTTGCCTTCGGTGAGCGAGCGGTAGACCAAACCGGTTTTCGTTACGACCGCACCAGCCTCTTTGGTGGCGGCTGCGATGGCCGGGTCAGATTGTGCCCAGCTGATGGAGGCCGCTGCCATGGAAGCTGCGAGCAAAGTGGTTTTGCAAAAATGAGAGAACATGAACATCCTTGAAATAAAAGAGGAAAAACGGCGTGGTTCTATGACCGTACCCAATGATGGCGGCCATGGACTGAGCTTACCAAGCCTTCTAACGCGCCACTGCGGCCAGCAGACTACAGCTAAGGGGTTTAGCCCAATGGCACCCACGCCTTGGTGTCAACTATACCCGGCTGGCAGCCGGTTTTTCGTGCACGCCGCCCGGGTGTTTGGCAAAGCGCTCCGGGTCGCGCCCATGCACCGGCGCGCTATCGGGCCAGGGCCAGCCACCAAACTGGGTGGCCTGGTAGTCGGTAATGGCTTGGCGTATCTCGGTTTGGGTGTTCATCACAAACGGGCCGTACTGCGCCACGGCCTCGCCTATCGGCTTGCCTTGCAGCAGCAAAAATTCGGCCTCTGCGTCGCCATTGACCAGCTCTACCGCCGCGTCGCCGCGCAGCTCTATGGCGGCGTGGCTGCCCACCACTTGCCCGGCGATGGACACCGATGCGCCTTTGAAAAAATACAGGGTACGCCGCGTGCCCTGCCCTGTGGCTGCGGGCAGCGTCCAGCGCGCCCCAGGGGCCATGCGCAGCGTCCAAATCGCCACGTCGGCAGTGGCCTGTGCGGCCCAGGAGTCGGGGGGTGGGGGTAGCGGCAGGCCTGCGCCGGGCAACGTGCCAGCAATGATGGCCAACTCTGTGCTACGGCCTTGCGCATCTAGGGCCGTGTAGCGGGGTATCTGCTCGTGCCAGAGCATGGTGAAGTGCGGCGCAGCCATCTTGTTCTTGGCAGGCAGGTTCAGCCAAATTTGAAACAACTCCAGCGGGTTGGGCGATGCACCGTCTAGCAGCGGGAACATCTCGGAATGCACAATCCCCTTGCCAGCCGTTACCCACTGCACATCCCCGCCGCCAAAGCGCGCGGCTGCGCCTAAAGAATCAGAGTGGTCAATCAAGCCCTTGCGCACTATCGTCACGGTTTCAAAGCCCCTGTGCGGATGGCTGGGAAAACCCGGCACTGCCTGCCCGTGGTACATGCTCCAGCCGTCTTTGCGGCTAAAGTCTTGCCCCATATCGCGCCCCGCCAACGAGGCAGCGGGCCCCATCTGCGCATTGCCCGCAGGGTAAGCGTCGTCGTGGTAGGCGCAAAACAAAAATGGGTCCATGGTGACCCACGGGAAGCCGAGGGCTTGGATAGTGACGATGGGGTGGCTGGGCATACGCAGTTATGAGGTGTTTAAACGCTATATTATAAATAGCTGTTCCCGCAATATTTTATTGGGCTGCAAGCCTATTATGCTTACAAATTAGCATTTCACAGAGTTACGACAAAACTTGTCCAGCTCACGCACCACTGCCCTGCTCTGCACGCTGTTTTTGGCTTTGCTGCCTACGTCGATGCTGAGTTTGGCTTCGTACTTCTTAAAGAAATCATCAAACAACTCGCCACCCAGCGTGGCGTAGGCGGTGAGCGTGTCGTCTTGCGGGTTGTGCTCCAGCAGCACGGCACACAGGGGCTGGCTGGCGGGGCCGCTCAGCACCTTGGCACCTTGGGCGGGGTCGTATTGGCTGTGGTCGGCGCAGCAGTGGATCAAATCATTGCCGACACTGGGCGTTTTGGCGTTGATGGCCGCGCCTTTGCGAAAGCTGATAAAGCTCACGTCTTTGGTGGGGTAGACCAAATGGTGCGCGCAGATGGCGCTAAAGGCCACCACGCTTTTGCCTGCGCCTACGCCGCCGGGCCAGGCGTAGTTGTCTTGGGTTTTGGTGGCCAGCACGTGGCCTGCTACGCTCTTGCCCAGGTTGAGCAAAAACACCGGGGTGGCTTCAAACGGGTAGTGGAACACATAGTTGGTCTGCGCCGTCAGCCTGGAAGCCTTGAACGGGTCGCCCCGCTCGTCCGTCAGCAGCACGCGGGCGTAGGCTTTGGGCATGGCATTGGCAGCAAACGCGGGCAGCGCCGCACTGGCCGTAAGGCGTACGGCGCTGGTGGAGCAAGTTTCAATGAAGTTGCGGCGGTCCATGGCGAAGGTCTCTCCTGTGTTTAACAAGATTGTGCCGACCGGTGGGGATATGTCAATGTGCTTAGGGTTGCCGCAAGGTGAGTCCAGGCAGATGGGTACCGTCAAACTCTCACAGTGCCAACTGCGCCCACACCTTGTCCAGCCGCTTGGTGCTGACCGGCTGCGGGGTGCGCAGCTCTTGGGCGAAGAAGCTCACGCGCAGCTCTTCCAGCAGCCAACGCAGCTCGGCCAGGCGCACGTCGAGCACGCCTTTGCGCTCGGCTAGGAGGCGGATGAAGCGCTGCTCTTGGGGCTTGAGTTCACTTAAACGCAAGGCATCGCGGGCGGGGTCGGCGCGGTGCTTTTCTAGCCGCAGGGTGATGGCTTTGAGATAGCGGGGGAAGTGCTGGAGCTGGGTGAAGTTGGTGGCCGTCAAGAAGCGCTTGGGCATAAGGCGCGCTAGCTGCTGGGCGGCGTCTGCGGTGGCCTCGGGGGCGGTTTTGGTGTCTTTGATTTTTCTTGCTGCTGTGGCGTATTCGATGAGGATGGTGCCGCACAGGCGGGCGACGTCGTTGGCGATGAGTGTGAGGCGGCCACGGCCTTCGTCGATGCGGCGTTTGAAGTCGTCGGCGTTGGTGGGCAACGGGTCTAGCAAAAAGGCTTTGTCCAAGGCTACGTCGATGATCTGGCTTTTGAGCTCGTCGGCGGTGCCCAACTGCATGTAGGCAACGGACATTTTTTGCAGATCGGGGATGTTTTTCTCCAGATATTTCAGCGCGTCTTTGATCTGCAAGGCACACAGGCGGCGCAGGCCTGCTCGGTGCTTGGCTGCAGCTACATCGGGCTCGTCAAATACCTCGATGCTGACTGCATCGCCTTGGTCCACCAACGCCGGAAAGCCGATCAAGGTTTGCAACTGCGCATTGCTGCCACGACCAGACTGGCGCGATATTTCCAGCAGCTCGGGCAGCTCGCCAAACGTCCAGGTGGTGTAGCGCTCATCGGCTTGCAACGCAGATGCATTTACATTAGCTACATTTTTAGTAGCTGCTCCCGCGATATTCTGTTGGGCTAGAGGCTGATTTGGCTGAATACTTTTATCGTCTACCGGCACTTTAGGCAGTTTACCGGCGGCGCTGGACAACGCGGCAAGCGACGCAAACGCGCCACGCGCCTGCGCGCCCAGCTCGGCTTTCAGGGCGGCCAGGTTGCGCCCCGTGCCCATCTGGCGGCCATGCTCGTCCACCACTCTGAAGTTCATGAACAGATGGGGCGGCAGCATGTCCAGCTTGAAGTCACCACGTTTGATGTCTACGGCGGTGGCATCGCGGCACAGCTTGAGCAGCGCGTCGACCAAGCCGCTGGCACCAAAGGCCGCTGGCTCGCTCAGTACTGCGTACAAACGCGCGGCGCTGTCGGGCAACGGCACAAGGCGCGATCTAGGGCGTTGGTGCAGGCTTTTGATCAATGCGAAGATTTTGCCTTGCAGCATGCCGGGCACCAGCCATTCGCAGCGCTCCTCGTTCACCTGGTTCAAGGCAAACAGCGGCAGCTCTACCGTGAGGCCATCTTTGGCATCGCCCGGCTCGTGCAGGTAGGTGGCGCGGCAGTCTACGCCGCCCAAACGCACCACTTTGGGAAAGGCCTGGGTGGTAATGCCCGCCGCCTCGTGGCGCATCAGCTCTTCACGCGTAAGCATCAAGAGCTTGGGGTTCTTTTTGCTCTCCTCGCGGTACCACTGCTCCAGCAGGTAGCCGCTGCATACCTCGGCGGGGATTTGCTGGTCGTAGTAGGCGAAGATCAGCTCGTCATCTACCAGCACGTCTTGGCGGCGTGATTTGTGCTCGATGTCTTCCACCTGTTTGAGCAGCTTTTCGTTCTGCGCCAGAAAGGGCAGCTTGGTCTCCCACTCGTTGCCCACCAAGGCCTCGCGGATAAACACTTCGCGCGCAGCCACCGGATCGACCTTGCTGTAGTTGACGCGGCGGCCGCTGTAGATGACGATGCCATATAGCGTGGCGCGCTCCAGCGCGATGACCTCAGCGCTTTTCTTTTCCCAATGCGGGTCGAGCAGTTGCTTCTTGAGTAGATGCCCTGCGACTTGTTCAATCCACTGCGGCTCTATCGCGGCAATGCCCCGGCCAAACAGGCGCGAGGTGTCTACCAGCTCGGCAGCCACAATCCAGCGGCCCGGCTTTTTGCTCAAGTTCGCTCCCGGGTGGCGATAAAACTTGATGCCGCGTGCGCCCAGGTACACGTCCTCGTCTTCCAGCTTCCAGCCGATGTTGCCCAAGAGACCCGCGAGCATGGAGAGGTGCAGTTGCTCGTAGCTGGCAGGCGGGTTTTGCCCCCACGCTACGCGCTGCGCGTCTTCGCTGCCCCCCATGGGGGCCGTGCCCTGCTTGGGGCGGCCCGGCGCTGGGCGCAGCCATCCATGCTCTGTGACGACGGTGTGCAGCTGCGAATAGATGTCCCGCCACTCGCGCACACGGCGGATATTGACGAAGTTTTGGCGCAGCAGTTGTTCGTATTGGCGGTTGCTGAGTTTGTGCTCTTTGCCATCACCACCCCGCGCCTTGTTGATCCAATCCCACAGCTTCAAATAGCCGGTGAACTCACTCTTCTCATCGTCAAACTTCTTATGCGCCTCGTCGGCCTGCTGCTGCGCCTCCATCGGGCGGTCACGCACGTCTTGCACGCTCAGGGCTGACGCGATAACCAGCACTTCATCTAGCGCGCCACGGTGCTTGGCCTCCAAAATCATGCGGCCCACGCGCGGGTCTAGCGGCAGGCGCGACAGCTCGCTGCCCAGTGCCGTCAGCTCGTTGTACTCGTCCACCGCGCCCAGCTCTTGCAGCAGGTCGTAGCCGTCGGCAATGGCGCGGCGCTGGGGTGGCTCGATAAAGGGGAAGTCTTCCACATGGCCCAGGCGCAGCGCCTTCATGCGCAAAATTACGCCTGCCAGCGATGAACGCAAAATCTCCGGGTCGGTAAACTTGGGCCGTGCGTCAAAGTCTTTTTGCTCGTACAGGCGAATGCAAATACCATCGGCCACCCGCCCACAGCGGCCGGAGCGTTGGTTGGCCGCCGCTTGCGCGATCGGTTCGACCAACAGTTGCTCTACCTTGTTCCTGAAACTATAGCGCTTCACGCGCGCTGTGCCTGCGTCAATCACGTAGCGGATACCTGGCACAGTGAGCGAGGTTTCGGCCACATTGGTAGACAGCACGATGCGTTTGCCATTGCCCACCTCAAACACGCGGTCTTGCTCTTGCTGGCTCAAACGGGCGAACAAGGGAATCACGTCGGCATTGCGGTGCAGCGGCTGGTGCGCCAAGTGTTTGCGCAAATGGTCTGCCGCTTCGCGGATTTCACGTTCACCGGGCAAGAAGACCAGAATATCCCCTCCCCCACCGCCCATCCACAGCTCGTCCGTAGCGTCTGCAATCGCGCTGTTCAGGTCGTAGTCACGGCTTTCTTCAAACGGGCGGTAGCGCTGCTCTACCGGGAACATGCGGCCGCTGACCATGATGACCGGAGCCGGGCCGTTCTTGGACTCAAAATGACGGGCAAACCGGTCCGCATCAATCGTGGCCGAGGTGACGATGATTTTCAAGTCAGGCCTGCGCGGCAGTAGCTGCTTTAAATACCCCAGCAAGAAGTCAATATTCAAAGACCGCTCATGCGCCTCGTCAATGATCAGCGTGTCATACTGGCGCAAGTCCGGGTCGCCCTGCGTCTCGGCCAGCAAAATGCCGTCCGTCATCAGCTTGACCGACGCGTCCCGCGAGAGCCGGTCTTGAAAGCGCACCTTGTAGCCCACTACATCGCCCAGCGGCGTTTTCAGCTCTTCCGCAATCCTTTTAGCTACAGAAGTAGCAGCTATGCGGCGCGGCTGGGTATGGCCAATCAACCGGCCCTTACCAGGCGGGTAGTTGAGCTTCCCGCGCCCCAAAGCCAAAGCAATCTTGGGCAGCTGGGTCGTCTTGCCCGAGCCCGTCTCACCACACACAATCACCACTTGGTGATCTCGGATAGCGGTGGCAATCTCGCCTCTACGAGCGGATACGGGCAGGGATTCGGGGAAGGTAATGTCTAGCATGGGGCGTGGGGCAACCCGCGATTATCGCCAATAGCGGCACTGTTCACGCAAAAAGGCCCGATTTAGAGATACTCATTTATACAATTATCACGAAACCATCACCGCCATTTGAGCTTGCGGTGAGGACTTGCCGCACCAACGCTGGTGGAATGGGTGATGGCGCTATTGCCTGTTGATGGAGATGCATGATGCGACGGATGAACCCCAGAGATATTCTTGCTACCGCGCTGGCTTCGGCTGTGCTACTTGGCATAGCCGCATGCGGTGGCGGTGGAGCAGATGACAATGTACAGGCCAGCGGTAACGCCATTGGTAGCCAAGACGCTAACAGCGACAAGGCCGCCGAACAAGCCAAGGCCAGGCCGAATCCACCGCCGGTAGACCCTAACCCTGTCGTCACACCGGTCGATGCCGCATTGATATTGGTCTCTACCAGTGCTGCTGGCCGAGCATCTGATGGCTCCAACTGCGCCATTTCTGCAGACGGCTCGCAGGTCGCGTTTACCTCCAGGTCTAGCGCACTGGTAGCGGGAGACAGCAACAACGCCGAGGATGTGTTTGTGAAGAATGTACGCACCGGCGCGATTGCCCGGGTCAGCACCAACAGCGCTGGCGGCCAGCTACAAGCTGTCTCTACCTGTCTAGGCATGACACCTGACGCTAACTACGTGGTTTTTATGAACCCACAAGTCATCGGCGGTTCTGCGTTCTCCCCCACAGTGGTGACGGAGGCGACTATTTTTGTGAAGAACCTGCGCACCGGTGCGGTCACCAATGTAGCGCCACCACGCAATGCGTTTTCAAATACAGCGGGCTATCGTTTCCAGTCCATTTCCGACGATGGCAATCGCGTAGCCCTGATCGCACTGCCCACCACCATCTACTTGGGTGGCTTTGAAACCGCCGCCTTGGGGCCTGCGCGGGCGCTGGTAAGGGACATAGGCGCTGGCACGCTGACAGATTTGTCGCCACAGGTAAGCCTTGATGTGTCACAAGGCGCGGTGATTACGAACATCGCTTTATCGCCAGACGGCAGCAAGCTGGCGTTTAGCTCACGCACCAACTATCCCGCTGTGGGCGATACCAACGGTGGCGCGGATGTATTTACCATTGATATTGCCAGCCGCGCCGTCAGCTTAATATCGCCCGCCGGCGCGTCGCCCTCGTTCCAAAACTACGCCATATCCGGCTTTTTAGCTGGCGGCAGCAAGCTGGCGTTTATCTCGGCAGCCCCAACCAGTGCAGGCGGTGTAGGCGCATATGTCAGAGACCTGAACTCCGGCGCATTGAGCCTGGTTTTTGCCGCACCCGTGGGGCAAGCGCTACCTCAACCGCTGTCTTTCAGTGGTGACGGTAGCCTGCTGGCCTATACGCGCCCGTATTTTGTCAGCGGTCGCAATGAGGCTATCGTACGCAACGTCAGCACGGGCCAAGAGCAACTGGCCAACATCACCGCAACTGGGGTGGTAGGCAACGGAGAGTCCAGATTTCCCCTGCTCTCCCGCGATGGCAGCGCGGTGGTGTACGACTCCAATGCGACCAACCTGGTTCGGCCCGTTTTGAACGAAAATTACCTGTATCGACCTTACGTCAAGACGATCAACCGTCCTGCCGGTCAAACCCCTGGTTAATGTCGATCATCTGGATATTTCGTAAGGTCTGGTGCGCGTAGCGCGACTGATCCATTTTAATGATCGGTTGCGTTACCCATGCTATCGACTAATCCATTCAACCAGGCATTCGCCAACTCTGCCCCACTGCCTTTATCGGCAGTGGGCACACGCCAGCGGCGCTTATTGGTGATTGAGGATGAGGTTGATTTGGCGCAGCTGCTGGAGGTGCAGTTGAGTGAGCTGCCCGCCGAAGTGTGTATCTGTCACAACGGCGAGCAGGGGCTGACCCTCGCCTTGACCGAGCACTGGGATGCCATCGTGCTTGACCTGCGCCTGCCCAAACTGAATGGCCTGGACGTGTGCCGCGAAATACGGGCGCGCGGGCACCATGTGCCCATCATGATGCTGACCGCGCGTATCACCGAGCTGGACCGCGTACTGGGTTTGGAGCTGGGTGCGGATGACTATTTGACAAAACCGTTCAGTATGCTGGAGTTGCAAGCGCGCATCAAAGCGCTGTTGCGCCGGGCCAGCCTCTTCAACCGCAGCGCAGAAGTAGCACTGACACGCAGCAACGAGGTGCTGCAACTGGGTGCCCTGCAACTGGACAATGCACGCAGGCGTGCCACCCTGGCAGGCAATGTACTGGTGCTCACCCCGCGCGAGTGGGATTTACTATGGTTTTTTGCCCAGCAGCCCGGGCGCGTTTTCTCGCGCAGCGAGCTCCTGGAAAAGGTATGGGGCTATGGCCATGATGGCTATGACCATACCGTCAACAGCCATATCAACCGCTTGCGCAGCAAACTGGGCGACGGCCAGAGCAACGCGCAGTACATCCACACGGTGTGGGGTACCGGCTACCGCTTTGAGCCACCCATCGGATGACCCTATGCCCCAAACCACCCTGAGCTACAGCACGCCACCATGGCAGCGCCTGCATGTGCGCATAGGCATGCT
>JAYVDN010000349.1:0-3531 GCA_043749385.1 Polaromonas sp. | reverse complement strand
GCTCAGAAGGGCTATGGTATCGCCTGCGCGAGTGCGTGCAATGCAGCCCAAGGTGACGTGTTCTTGTTTGTGGATGGTGACCATACGGCAGACTTATGCGAGGCCCAGCTTCTCACCCGAGCGATGGAGCTTGGCTTTGATATGGCCATTGGCGTGCGCACCAATGCAGCGCCCGGCAGTTTGACTGCACCGCAGAAGTTTGGCAATTGGCTTGCCTGCTATTTGGTGCGCAGCATTTGGGCTGTCCCAGTGACTGATCTGGGGCCGTTTCGCGCCATACGCCGCAGTGCCTACGAACGTATTGGCATGCGCGATCAGTCCTACGGCTGGACGATTGAGATGCAGATCCGCGCGGCCCAGCTCAAGCTGCAAACCTGCGAAATTGATGTGACCTGGCTGCCACGCCATGCCGGGCAGTCCAAAGTCAGCGGCACGGTCAAAGGCGTTTTTGGTGCGGGTTGGGGCATTTTGTCCATGATCGCCCGGCTGTGGCTGCAAGAGCGCCGAGACGCCCGCATTTCGCGTGCACCTGTTTTACCTACGTCAGTTCATGTCTTGCCTGCCGGCCAAGCGCAACTGACTTCATCCACCCCACGCCGGCCTTTTCCCCAACAGGAGTAACACATGAAATTTTTTAGACATTCTGCACTGATCTTGGCTGCATTCATTGCTGCCCAGGCCGGTTCAGTATTTGCATCGGGTTCCGAGGGCTTCTCATCGGCCCAAAACAACGATACCCGTCTGTACAACGCGGGCAAAGGCGTATTTGCCGAGAAATTTTCGTGCAGCGCCTGCCCCTTGGCTGGTAAATCACTTGACGCCAGTTTGGCTAAAGAGGTGCTCGGTGGCACCCCCAAAGTACAGTTGTCTGAGCAAGAACAGGACGCTGTAATGGTTTACCTCAAGCGCCGCTTCAAAATCTAATTTACGACAGGAGACTAATTTTATGAAACGCAAATATGTATTTTCCGCACTGGCCATCGCGGCTGGTTTAGTGGCAGCCGCCGCACCAACGCTGTCGCTCGCACAGTCCAATTCACCTTGGCTACCGATTCCAGGCAGCGGCTCGATTGGCTTGAACTACGTCAATCAAACAGGTGATTCAGCCTACATTGGCGACAAGCAGTTGCCCATTTCGGGCATTACGGGTGGCGGCGCGCAGGAGTACAAGCGCCAATCCTATAGCCTCAAGTTGGGTTACGGTATTGCCGATGCAGTGTCGATCGATGCTACTTTCGGTCGCGGTAAAGCCCGAGTTGGAGCCGCGGACAACTCCAGCGGTGTGACCGATAGCACTATTGGCGTGAACTGGCGTGTACTGGACGAATATGCATCGCGAAATCTGCCTACTTTGACTTTGCGCTTGGCCGCGATTGTCAATGGAAGCTACGATGGTGCTCGTCTGGCCGCATTGGGCAAGGACTCCAGCGGCTATGAGCTGGGGGCTACGCTGGGTCGCCAGTTCGGCAGCTCTGTGCGCGTGTGGGGTGGACTGGGTTTTGAAAAGCGAAACAATGGGGTGCCAGACGCTACGGTCATCGACCTCAATGGAGCGTATTCGCTCACGCCTAGTTTGTCCCTATCGGTCGGCTATACGAACAAAAAATTTGATGGCAATCTGGATATCGGCGGCCCAGGCTTTTCGCCTGCGGCATTCCAACGTGTAAAAGAGCAGCGCGAGACGGCCCGCGTGGGTGTGTCCTACGCCATTGGGGGAACTCAGTCCGTCGCACTCAATCTGGGTAAAGTGATTGGTGGGCGCAATACCGTCAAGGATGACAGTATTTTGGGTCTTGGCTACAGCATCGGTTTCTGAGCCTGAGCCTGTTAAGGGCGCTGTTACCTGTAAGCGGGTAAGCGCCCTTAACTGATCGGCTACTTGTGCGAGTACATTCGATTGCCCATGTCTAGGCTCTCCTTGCGGTGGTGGGTTTTGTCGCTGGTTGCAACAGGCACTGCCTTGGGAGTGGCCTACGCGTCTCAGCATGGACTGGCGCGCCAATTCTATGCCGTGGTTGCATTGTCCGCCGTTCAGAGTGCTTTGATGCTCTGGATTGCGCGCGACGGGGCTTTTGCTGGCCTGTCGTTGCGTCAGGTTCTGTTCACCTGTGCGTTGGTCGCTGTTGCAGGACTATTTGCCCAGCCGTTGCTGGAAGATGATCATTTTCGTTACTTATGGGATGGTTACATCACGGCCACCACTGGCAAGCCCTATGCGTGGGCGCCCGCCGCTTATTTTGAAAACGATGCCGTACCCGCAGGTATGCAAGATGTGCTAAGTGGCATTAACCATCCCGAAGTGCCAACTATCTATGGGCCACTGTTGCAGGTGATATTCGCATTGGGTTACTGGCTGGCTCCGGCTGCTTTATGGCCGTTAAAGCTTGTGTTGCTGTGTGCGTTACTGGCCGTATTATTGCTTTTGCGTGGTGCGGGTATTGCACCGCGTTGGTTGATGGTGTTTGCTTTGCACCCTTTGGTGGTGAAAGAGTCAGCATTTACAGCGCACCCAGATGTCTTGATAGGCCTGGTTTTACTGGCGGCAGTTTTGGCATGGCGGCGTGGCCTGGAGGGCTGGGCGGGTGCGCTCGCTGGCCTGGCGGTAGCCATGAAGTTCAGTGCGGTGGCGGTGATACCGCTCTTTTGCATTGATCGCAGGGGGCGTTTTAGTACACGTGGCTGTTTGGCGATGTTAGTCACTTTGAGCCTGATGTATGCCCCCGTATGGCTATCGGTTGCTGGCGGTGAAGGACGCGCATTGGCGGCGCTGGGCGGGCAGTGGATATTTAACCCCTTGTTGTTTAAACTGGCGGGTGCCGTCATGAGCGACAGTGCGGCTCGTCTGCTGGTGTTGGTGCTGTTTGCCGTGGCATGGCTGGCTATCGCGCTGTCTTGGGTACAGCGGCTGCGCAGCATCGACCGTCAACGCTACAGCACGCAAGCCGAGCACCTGCCTGTGCCGCCCGCAGTGTGTGTACTGGTGGCTTTGCTGCTCCTGTCACCCGTGATTAACCCTTGGTATTGGCTATGGGTATTGCCCTTGGCCGTGTTGCGCTTTTCCTGGGTGGCTTGGGTGGCTGCAACGGTCTCACTGCTAGCCTATGCACATGTGATGCAAGCGGTGACAAGCGGCGCGTCTTTCACCAGTTTTGCAGTGCCGATATGGGCGACTTGGGTGCAGTTGGAGGCTATCGGGCTGGTCTTAGTGTTGGCGTATTTGGGAAAAAACCCCCGTGCAAGATAAGCGGCGTACTTTAAAAACTTCTACAGTGCGGCGTTGGTGGCTGGCGATAGTCTTGGCCATGGTGTTGGGTACTGCTACGGGTATCTACATATTGGCGCTGCGCGCGCCCACTTGGACACAAGTTAACCTATGGTTGGATTGGCGCTTTGCTGTTGTGCCTTCTCTATCAACAGCGCAACTGGGTGCTTTGCTAGATCCGGCGCAGAGCCTGCCCACAGCCGCGCCCCTGTTGCTGGATGTGCGCGGTGCACCGGAGTTTGCAGCCAGCCATTTGCCCGGTGCCCGGC
>JAYVDN010000348.1:0-7623 GCA_043749385.1 Polaromonas sp. | reverse complement strand
GGTTCCAGTTATCTTCATGTGGCATCCATCTGGCTGCCATTGCATTGGGCGCTGGGTATTGCATCCTATGGTCTCTTTGCCGCGGCTTTGGTGCATGGCGGCATGATGCGGCGAACTGAGCGAGCCATGCGAGAGGCCACCCAAAGTGACGCCGGTCTGCCATTGATGACCTTGGAGCGTCTGACGTTTCGATTCGTCGAGGCTGGCTTTGTGCTTTTGTCGGCGACCTTGTTGGTAGGCTGGCTTTTTAGTGAACAACTCTACGGTGCAGGCCTGTCATGGAAGTGGAACCATAAAACCATATTTTCTGTATTGGCCTGGGGAGTGTTTGCGGGCCTGCTCATCGGCAGGGCCAAGCTCGGCTGGCGCGGGCTTAGGGCGGTACGCGTGTTGTACGTGGGTTGCGGGCTGCTTTTGCTGGGGTATGTCGGGTCTAGGTTCGTCATGGAAGTTGTGCTGGATCGCGTGTGAAATACGCCGTTCTGATCGCATTCGTGGCCCTAGGGTTTTGGCTTTGGCAACGGAATCGGGCAATGGACCGGCGCGACAACGCTCGGGGTGTCAGCGACGTGAACGCGTCGGTAGCCAAACCCAGGGCCAGTGGGAGCGCTGTCACGCAAATGGTGGCCTGCAGCACTTGCGGCCTTCATCTCCCCAAAGCTGACGCCTTGCTGGGCACGCGGGGCGTTTACTGTTGTGCAGGTCATCAGCGCCAGGCTGACGATTAACTTGGCTGGCCAGCGCATGACTGACGTGTTGGGCTTGGTGCCTGAACAAGCCGAACGGCGTGGCAAGGGCTGGAGCGCCGAACAAGAATACGCTTCATTTGGCCGACTGTGGCGCGCTTTTATGACGGCCCGCGTTTTGATTGCGGTAGTGCTGGTTGCGCTGCAAAGCCTGATTTACTATTTCGGAAATGTGCCTGATAAATTGCCCATTGTTATATGCAGCCTGTACCTGGTTGCCACGCTGGCTGTCAGGGTGCTTTCCAAACCCAGGCCTCCCAGTGGCGTTTTCGATGCGCAGTGGTTATTGACGATCGGTGTCGACGTTCTAACCTTTACAGCCCTGAATTTTTTGCAGTCAAGCAGCTTGTACTACACGCCACTGTTCGCATTGCCCGTGCTATTGGCTTCCGTGCTGGGCCCTTTGTTGCTGGCACTCGGTACCGCTGCCAGTGTGACTATTTTCTTACTTGTCGACGCCTGGAGGCTCTCGTCTCAGGTTTTGGGCGACACATCAGGTCGATTTTTACAAGCCGGTCTCAGCGGTTCCGGTTTTTTTGCGGTGGCGCTGCTGGCTAACCAGCTGGCTTTGCGCCTTGCAAGAGAAGAGCAATTGGCCAAAGCGAGCCAAGCCGTTGCTCGCACACAGACCGAGGTCAATGAGTTGATTGTGGAGACGCTAACCGACGGCGTTTTAGTGATCGACGCCAACGGCATAGTCCGATCTGCCAACCCCGTTGCCAGGCGATTGCTGACAACGCGTGAGGTTCCGCGGGTGGCTCCATTTGTTCTGGCAGTAGAACCAGCTTGGCAACCCCTTGTTGAAATCATGAGCAGAACCATGACGCAAGGGCAGCAAATTGAGGCGGACGTCAACCTTATTCACGCCGGCAGTAACGCCAGACGCCTGCGGGTACGCACACGGCTGGCAAACGCGCACGATAGTCGTGGCGGCGCGTTGTGCGTGATGTTTCTTGAGGATTTGCGCGAAGTGCAAGCCCGCGTGAGGGTAGAAAAAATGGCGGCAATGGGCCGAATGTCGGCGGCGGTGGCGCACGAAATTCGCAATCCACTGGCCGCTATTTCACAAGCTAACGCGCTTTTAGCCGAAGATTTACTGGATGTAGGCCAACTACGCCTGACTGAGATGGTGCAGCAAAACGTTCAGCGGCTATCAAAAATAGTCGACGACATTCTTAATGTCTCGCGAGTGCAGGTAGTAGACCCGGAGCAATTGCAGCTAAGCGTATTGCTGGATGCTGTCGCCGCCCGAATAACCAACGATTGGGTCAGCCAGACGGCTTCGTCTCACTTGGTGCACCTATCGCTAGCCGCAGACAACAGCGAGGTGATCTTTGACCCCGAGCATTTGCGCCGGGTACTGATTAACTTGTTGGACAATGCGCTGCGCTACGTCAAGCCGTCACCGCAGGCCATTCAGATAGAGACTCGCCAGCCGCAAAACAGCCCCGCCCGATTGACAGTTTGGAGCAATGGCGAACCTATTGAGAAAACCGTTGAGGCGCATTTATTCGAGCCTTTTTTTTCGTCCGAGAGCCGTTCAAGCGGCTTGGGGCTGTACATTTGCAGAGAGCTGTGCGAGCGATACGGCGCATTGATTGGCTACCAGCGCGCAGCGCGCCAGTCGGTTCAAGGAAACGAATTTTTTGTAATCTTTAAAACCGCAAGTTTGAAGGCCGTGGCCTCTGGGGGCGCGGCAGACGACTTGTTTTCTTAGACACCATGCCGATAAACGCCAGTATGACTTTGCAACAACCCGCTCAGATATTGGTGATTGACGACGAGCCAGATTTGCGCACGCTGTACGAACTGACGCTGCTGCGCGAGGGCTACAGAGTTGAAGCCGCCGGTGACTTGGCCCATGCGCGGCAGTTGCTGGAGACAAAAGGCTTTGATGCGGTAATTACAGACATGCAGCTGCCAGATGGCCTGGGCCTGGAGTTACTCCGTGAGCTGGTTGTGCAACAGCGAACAGAGCGCTGCGTGGTGATTACAGCGCATGGCTCAGCTGAAAACGCAGTAGAAGCGCTGAAAGCGGGCGCCTTCGATTATCTGACCAAGCCTGTAGACCTGAAGCAATTCAGAAGCGTAGTGGCCTCGGCTGTGCAAGGCACCAGAACTCTGCAGAGCGACAACACTAGATTTACAACAACTTCTGCAGCAGCAGACACCCGTGATACCCCCCGAATTGATCCTACCCGGTCTCGCGTTGACCCTTCAGCGCTAGAGCGTTTGGTTGGTCAGTCAGCAAGCATGCAGTCGGTAAAAGCCAGAATCGTAAAGGTGGCCGGAAGCATGGCTCCGGTTCTTATTCAAGGCGAATCTGGCACCGGTAAAGAGTTGGTGGCGCGAGCGGTTCATGCCTGCAGTCACCGCAGCAGCGGCCCCTTTGTAGCTGTTAACTGTGGTGCGATTCCTGAAAATCTGCTCGAAGCAGAATTCTTTGGCGCTCGTAAAGGTGCTTACACCGGTGCCAACCAAGACCGCGAAGGTTACTTTCAAGCCGCAAAGGGCGGGACCTTGTTTTTGGACGAGATTGGTGACTTGCCTTTGGCCATGCAATCAAAGTTGCTCAGGGCGATCCAAGAACGAGCGGTCAGACCGCTGGGGTCATCACAAGAGGAGCCGTCTGATGTGAGGGTAGTCAGCGCCTCCCACAAAGATCTTGCCAGTGCGGTGGCTACAAACGATTTTCGTCAGGACCTGTATTACCGGCTGAACGTAATCGTCGTCAAAATCCCGCCGCTGCGTGAGCGGCCTGAGGATTTGCCTGAATTGTGTGCGGCGCTGCTGGTGCGGATATGTCGAGAGTCTGGATTTCGAGTCCCAGTTTTGGCCCCCGCCGTACTGTCGCAGCTAAGCGGATACGCTTTTAACGGAAACGTACGAGAGCTAGAAAACATTTTGCATCGGGCGGTCGCGCTCAGTGACGGTGGTGAGCTGCACCTGGATGATCACGTGAGCAGTTCGACGCCGCATTCTGAGTCAGTCCATGAACTGTCTGCGCCCGGAGTTGAGACCTTTGACATACCCGACAACTTGCAGAACTATCTCGACGAAAAAGAACGCGCCATACTTTGCAAGGTTCTAGATGAGCACCGTTTCAACCGCACAGCAGCGGCTGCCAGATTGGGCTTGAGCTTAAGGCAGATCCGCTACCGAATTGCACGGTTGAACATTGCGATGCCTGATGGGGATGTATCGGCTGAAGCGTCTGATCAATATGTCTAAGCGCAGCGCTGTCCCCGGCCTTTGGCAGCACGGCTGGTACCGCTTCGCTAAAGCGTCTGCGTCTCCCAACTTTGAGCCCAGGCCCGCCGATACAGCTATCGATCTGGTGGTTATTCATTCAATTAGCCTGCCGCCCGGTGAATTCGGAAATGGCAATGTTCAAAATCTGTTTGTCAACCAGCTCGATTGGGATGCGCATCCGTACTTCCAGACAATTCGCGGTTTAAAGGTATCTGCGCACTTTTTCATCAGCCGAAGCGGCGAGCTTTGGCAGTTCGTAAGCTGCGACCACCGCGCGTGGCACGCAGGGCAGTCAAGCCACAACGGCCGCAGCGACTGCAATAACTTTTCGGTTGGAATTGAGTTGGAAGGCCTGGAAGGCGGACGCTTTGAGTTGCCCCAGTACGAGACTTTGAGCGCGCTGAGTGCGGCAATTGCCGTTAATTATCCGATTCGTTATTTTGCTGGTCACGAGCATGTCGCGGCCGGCCGAAAGGCAGATCCGGGTGCGGGTTTTGATTGGCCCTATCTTGAGCGCAGCATGGGTTTGAAGCCGGGCGCTCTGCCGTACAGTCCGCCTCCCTCGATTTGACGCGGTCGGTACAGCCAAAACGCATCGCAATCGCCGCAAGCACTGGACTTTTGTTGTTAGCCTTAGCATCCGCAACGGTTGTCGGGCCGCTGCCGTTTTTTGGTTGAAGGCGATTTGGGCCTCAGCGGGGAAGCACATTTGCTTCCAAGGAATTCGTAAATAAACGTTTCGCCGCAAACAAGTTAAAAACACTACCCGTAGTGCTTGAATTCTTCAAATACCCTAGGTATAGTGTGCTGAGTGCCGAAAATAAAACCAAAGGCATTACATCTAGCTCAACGTAAATCTGCGCAAAAAGCGTCTTTTAGATCGAGCTTTGGTGATTCCCAAGTTCGAAGACGCAGCCAGTTCAGGTATTCGACGACTACCCGGCAAAAAGAAGTCATTGAGAACTGAAAAGACAGACGACATAGATAAAAAGTGAACTGCTTTAGATACAGGCACAAGCTTCCAGCAAAAAATTCAAGAAAAATTCAAGAGGAAATCGATGCAAACTGCACAACACGTTAGCTCTTCAACCAGTTCGCCAAACCTCGCTTCAACCAGCGGTGGACAAAGCAGCCCTTCAAACCTAATCAGCAGCTACCAAATTATCAGGCGCAACGGGGCGGTCGTGCCGTTTGCTCCGAATAAGATAGCGGTTGCCATGATGAAAGCGTTTCTTGCTGTACACGGCACGCAAGGTGCTGCATCAGCCAGTGTTCGCCAAACGGTAGATGAGCTGACCCAAGCGGTCATGCGGGCCATGATGCGTTCCCGTCCCGGTGGCGGCACCTTTCACATTGAAGATGTACAAGATCAGGTCGAACTAGGCTTGATGCGCGGCGGCCATCATGAAATTGCACGCGCCTATGTGCTTTACCGGGAAAAGCGCACCCAAGAGCGAGCCCGCCAGCCACAGAACCAAGCACCTGCGGTCGCGATTCTCCATGTTATGGACGGCGGTAAAAAGGTCGCCCTGGATATTCGAAACCTTGAGGCGTTGATCGAGGCGTCCTGCGCCAAGCTGGGCGCCGACATCACGCCAGGCCCTATCGTTGCCGAAACGATGCGCAACCTGTACGACGGAGTACCGATTGATGAGGTGTACAAGGCGTCCATCTTGGCTGCCAGGACTTTGATTGAAAAAGACCCTGACTACACCTACGCGACCGCGCGCCTGTTGATGCACACCATTCGCCGCGAAGTGTTGGGCGAAGAAGTCACTCACGAGGAAATGGTCACTCGTTATGCTGAATATTTTCCGGGCTTTATTGCAAAAGGGGTTCAAAACGACCTGCTCGACGAGAAACTGCAGCAGTTCGATCTGGTGCGTTTGGGTGCCGCTCTAAAGCCAGAGCGGGACATGCAGTTCGATTACTTGGGACTGCAAACATTGTTTGATAGGTATTTTCTGCACGTCCGGAAACAGCGCATCGAGTTGCCTCAGGCATTTTTTATGCGGGTGGCGATGGGTCTGTCGCTCAACGAAATCAATCGTGAAGAACGCGCCATTGAGTTTTACGAGCTGCTTTCATCGTTTGATTTCATGTCCAGCACGCCTACCCTGTTTAATGCGGGCACGCTTCGGTCACAGCTATCGTCTTGCTACTTGACCACTGTCGCTGACGACCTTGGTGGCATTTACGACGCCATCAAAGAAAACGCATTGTTGTCCAAGTTCGCAGGTGGTCTAGGCAACGACTGGACGCCAGTTCGTGCCTTGGGCGCACACATCAAAGGCACTAACGGCGAGTCCCAAGGTGTTGTGCCATTCCTGAAGGTGGTCAACGATACCGCGGTAGCCGTGAACCAAGGCGGCAAGCGCAAAGGCGCCGTGTGTGCGTACCTTGAGACATGGCACCTGGACATTGAGGAGTTTTTGGAGCTGCGCAAAAATACCGGTGACGATCGTCGCCGCACCCATGACATGAACACCGCTAACTGGATTCCAGACTTGTTCATGCGCCGGGTCATGGAAAAGGGCAGCTGGACTCTGTTTTCCCCATCCGACACGCCTGACCTGCATGACAAGTTTGGTAAGGAATTCGAGGCAATTTATACCGCTTATGAGGCTAAAGCAGAGCGCGGTGAAATCAAACCCTCCCGGAAACTGCAGGCTACCGACATGTGGAGGAAGATGCTGTCGATGCTGTTTGAAACTGGTCACCCCTGGATCACTTTTAAAGACGTTTGCAATATTCGGTCTCCCCAGCAGCACACGGGCGTGGTGCATTCTTCTAACTTGTGCACCGAAATCACACTCAACACCAGCGACACCGAAACGGCTGTTTGCAACCTGGGCTCGGTCAATTTGGTTCAACACTTAAAGGACGACTCAAACGGCGCCAAAGTGCTTGACCACGCCAAGTTGCAAAAGACCATCACTACCGCCATGCGCATGCTCGATAACGTGATCGACATCAATTACTACGCGGTTAAAAAAGCGCGTGACTCCAACATGCGCCACCGACCCGTAGGGCTGGGCATCATGGGTTTCCAGGATTGCTTGTACGAGCTGCGCGTGCCCTACGCGTCGCAAGAAGCGGTTGAGTTTGCAGACACTTCCATGGAAGCGGTTTGCTACCACGCCTACTGGGCATCAACCGAGCTGGCCAAAGAGCGCGGCAAATATGCAACTTACAAAAACTCCCTTTGGGACAAAGGGATTTTGCCGCTAGATACGCTGGACCTGCTCTCACAAGAACGCGGAGGCTATGTGGAAGTAGACCGTTCGGTCACGCTCGATTGGGACGCTTTGCGCAAGAAGATTGCTCTCGACGGAATGCGCAACTCCAATTGCGTCGCCATTGCCCCCACTGCCACTATTTCAAACATCATTGGCGTTGATGCTTGCATTGAGCCGTGCTTTGGCAACCTGTCCGTCAAATCCAATTTGTCAGGCGAGTTCACGGTCATCAATCACTACCTTGTACGTGACCTGAAGCGTTTGGGTTTGTGGGACGACGTGATGGTGGTTGACCTCAAGCATTTCGACGGCTCCTTAAAGCCTATTGACCGTGTGCCGCAGGACATTAAGGCCTTGTACGCAACGGCCTTCGAAGTAGAAACCAC
>JAYVDN010000347.1:0-3535 GCA_043749385.1 Polaromonas sp. | reverse complement strand
TGCAATGCCTAGCCTCAGATATTGAATCTCTGGGTTTGTATGGGGGAATTCATCCTAAGTCGCATCTCGGTCTGTACCGTACATCGTCCAAACGATTTCCGTTTTCTATTTACTACCAATTTGATGGTTTGACTGTAGTTGTCGCTGCTATCCTCGACGCAAGGCGTAACCCTAAAATCATTCGCCGAGTGGTGAGCGACAGAGCTGGCGATTAGCTCGTTTCAACCGGAATCACTATGAAAAAAATAGCTTCTCGCGCCTTGGGGACAGGGACTAGCATGGGTTTGTTGCCTGTAACTTGCGTTGCGACAAGTCGTGCGCCACTAGGATCGGGTGCGTATATGAATATGGGAAATGGGAGGCCTGACCCTTTGTTCGCTAGCGTTTCCAAGGATGTTCAGCAGCCCATGAAACGTAAAATTGCGTGCTTGATGGGATTGGTGCCATGGTTATCCGCGTGCAGTGGCTACGGCTACGAGGAAAACGTTGGCTACAACAGTACCCCGTTTCTGTATACGCAACCTTCCATCTCGGAGTCCGCGAATAAGATGTTTGCCGATACTAAGACATCACGGCTTCGTCAAAGGTTTGGCAGTAAAAAGGTTGACTGGAATGAGATAGCAGGTGTGACGACTACATTGCTACAAAGAGCAGTGTCGCTTGGACACCTTGAGCCGAAAACTGGTGTCGGACATAACGGGTTCTCGACGCTCGTTGACAAGCGGATTTTTCTTGTGTCGATCAAGCCTGACATCGTGCTTCTTGTGCCACATGCGTATCGCATGCAGGAAGGCTTGCTTGGTAAGCCACCCTATTGGCACAGTGGAGGCATCGATATTCAGTTGGGTGAACTACAGGATGGTTTGCGAAAAAAGTATGCTCTTCGCTATAACGGAGTTGGACTACAGCCTATGGGATTGACCAATCACGCTGAGCTCTCCAGCATTTTCCCGGGTATCGAAGGCATCGAAGTGGTGTCTGACAAGTGGGGGGGCGTGATCACCCTAGCGCAAATGATAGCGGATACGTCCATCCCTTTCAAGGTGATTCCTGCTGCGGGTATGCCCGGCTTTAGCCGAATGGTGCTGAAGGACTCAGGCAAAACAAGCCCATGATCGTCTTGTTTTCGTGAGCCTGTCCGTAAGTAATAAGCTCGATTTACTTTGTACGGCTCTACAAACAATTTTGGGAAAACCTCGCGTTGAAACCACTAATCAATAGATTGATGCAAAAACTTAATCTGTCCTCGCCTCTAGCCGTCGCCTACAGCGGCGGCGCGGATTCGACCGCGCTGCTGCTCATGTGCGCCGAGCAGTTCCCCGGGCAGGTGCAGGCTATCCACATTCACCATGGTTTGCAGGCTGCGGCGGATGATTTTGCGGCACACTGTGCGGCCTTTTGCGAGCAGCTGAAAGTACCTTTGCATGTGGTGCATGTGCAGGCGCGCAACGCAGTGGGCGACAGCCCGGAGGATGCGGCGCGGCGTGCGCGGTATGGGGCGCTTTCTGGCAAGGTTTTGGAGCTAAATAGGGCTGTAGCCCAACAGAATATTGCGGGAGCAGCTATTAAAACCGTAGTGGTAGCGCAGCATGCAGACGACCAGGTGGAGACGCTGCTGCTGGCGCTGAGCCGGGGCGCGGGGCTGCCGGGCTTGTCGGCCATGCCTGCGCGCTGGCAGCGCGATGGGGTGGAGTTTGCGCGGCCTTTGCTGGAGGTGCCCGTAGCCAAGATTCGCGCATGGCTGGCCGCGCGGGGGCTGCAAGCGCGGCACCCGGGTAGCGCGGGTTTTGCCAACACGCTGGGCCAAGGCTGGATCGAAGACCCGACCAATACCGACACCCAGTTTACCCGCAACCGCATTCGCCAGGTGCTGCTGCCTGCCTTGCAACAAACCTTTCCGCAGTTTCGCGAGACCTTTGCCCGTTCAGCACGCCATGCGGCCCAAGCCCAAGTAATACTTGCGCAAGCAGCTATGGAAGATGTAGCGAATGTGGGCAACCCGCCGCGCATTGTGGCTTTGCAAGACCTGACCCCAGAACGCCAAGCCAACGCTGTGCGCTACTGGCTGAAAACCTCGCATAACGTCAGCCCCAGCGCCGCGCAGCTAGATGAGCTGCAAAGCCAAATTGCCGCCTGCACCCACCGTGGCAAGCACATCCGCATCAAGGTGGCCAGCGGCTTTGTGGAACGACAGGGCGAGGTTCTTGGGTACTTACCCTAGTTGCCCGCTTCGGCCTCGTTATAATCATAGGCTTTGCCAAATGCCTTCGCTGGGGCGGCAAAACTTGTGTTTATCAGCGCATTTTATTCACACAATGGCTTTAATTGTTCATAAATACGGCGGCACGTCGATGGGCTCGCCAGAGCGCATTCGCCAAGTGGCCAAGCGCGTGGCCAAATGGGCGCGGGCCGGGCACCAGATGGTGGTGGTACCTAGCGCCATGAGCGGCGAGACCAACCGCCTGCTGGCCTTGGCCAAAGAGCTGGCCCCCGCTAAACAAACCGATGCCTACAGCCGCGAGCTGGACGCGCTGGCCGCTACCGGCGAGCAAGCCTCGTCCGCCTTGCTGGCGATTGCCTTGCAGGCCGAGGGCATGGCCTCGGTCAGCTACGCGGGCTGGCAAGTACCTATCAAAACCAATAGCGCGTTCACCAAGGCGCGCATTGAGAGCATTGACGACAAGAAAGTGCGTGCCGACTTGGCTGCGGGCCGCGTGGTGATCGTGACCGGCTTTCAGGGCGTGGACCCGGATGGCAACATCACCACCCTAGGCCGTGGCGGCTCCGACACCTCGGCTGTGGCTGTGGCTGCAGCCATGAAGGCGGCGGAGTGCTTGATCTACACCGACGTAGACGGCGTGTACACCACCGACCCGCGCGTGGTGCCCGAGGCGCGGCGATTGAAGACCGTGAGCTTTGAAGAGATGCTGGAAATGGCATCGATGGGTAGCAAGGTTTTGCAGATTCGCTCGGTCGAGTTTGCGGGCAAATACAAGGTGCCGCTGCGTGTGCTGAGTAGCTTTACCCCCTGGGACATTAATATCGACGAGGAAGCCAAGTCGGGCACCTTGATCACTTTTGAGGAAGACGAGCAAATGGAACAAGCCATCGTATCGGGCATTGCGTTTAACCGCGATGAAGCCAAAATCTCCGTGCTGGGCGTGCCAGACAAACCGGGCATTGCCTACCAGATACTCGGCCCGGTGAGCGATGCCAATATAGACGTGGACATGATTATCCAAAACGTCGGCGTGCAGGGCACGACAGACTTTTCCTTCACCGTGCATCGCAACGAATTTTCCAAGGCGATGGACATCCTGAAAAATACCGTGCAGAAACACATTGGTGCGCGCGAAGTGATCGGCGACGAAAAAACTGCCAAAGTGTCAGTGGTCGGCGTCGGCATGCGTTCCCACGTTGGCATTGCCAGTAAAATGTTCCGCACTTTGGCAGAAGAGGGCATCAACATTCAGATGATTTCCACCTCGGAAATAAAAATCTCGGTGGTGATAGACGAAAAATATCTGGAACTGGC
>JAYVDN010000346.1:0-4205 GCA_043749385.1 Polaromonas sp. | reverse complement strand
TTTTTTCGCGTCTTTCGCGCAACCTTCGCGCCTTTCGCGCTCCTGAAGTTCGGTATTAAAACCTAAGCCTTCAAAACGGAATATCGTCGTCCATATCATCAAAGCCGCTGCCCGGCTTGGCCGCTGCGGGGGCTGGCGCTGGGCGGGCCGCCGGTGCCGGGCGGGCTGCGGGTGGGCGGGCGTAGCTGCCACCGCCGCCGCCGCCTTCGTCACCGCCAGGAGCGCCTGCACCTTGGCGCGTACCTAAGAGTTGCATTTCAGTCGCCACGATGTCGCAGGTGTTTTGCTCTACGCCGTCTTTGTTGGTGAACTTGCCGTATTTGATGCGGCCTTCGATGTACACCGGGTTGCCTTTTTTCAGGTACTCACCCGCGATTTCGGCCAAGCGGTCGAAGAAAGTGACGCGGTGCCACTCGGTAATTTCGGTGTTCTCGCCGCTGGTTTTGTCCTTGCGGCGTGTGGTGGTAGCAATGCTCACGTTGGCCACGGCCTGGCCCGAGGGCAGGTAGCGGATCTCCGGGTCGCGCCCGCAGTTGCCCATCAAAATAACTTTATTGACCGATGCCATGGTGTGCTGTCCTTAAACGGGTTGTCGACGAATGTATGGGATAGATTATGGCGCTTTTAGACCGCTATCGGCTGCGCTTTGGCAGGTGTTCGCATACCCCAGGCTGTCACTAGCCATACCAGCATGGCTACCGCGCAAGCGGCGAACAAGCCCTGCGCGCCCCAGCTTTTAGCCAGCCAGCCGCCCAGTGCACCGCCTGTAAAAAACCCCAGTGATTGTAGCGTGTTGTACACCCCCAGCGCCGCCCCGCGTGCGTGCTGCGGGGCCAGGCGCGTAACCAGGCTGGGCTGGGTGGCCTCCAGGGCGTTAAAGCCGCAGAAAAAGACGAACAGCAGGGCGCCCAGCGGCCACAGCGAAGCACTGCCCACCCCTTGCCCCACCAGCAGGCCAAAACCCAGCTGCACCAACAAGATCAAGCCAATGCTCACTAAAAACACCCTGCGCAAATGCCCCCGCCGCTCCATGGCAAACACCGCGCCCATGAACCCAAACGACAGCAGCACCGCTGGCAAATACGCCTGCCAATGCGCGTCCCTGGCCAAGCCAGCCTGCACCAAAAGCCCAGGCACTGCTACCCACATGGCCAACTGCACGGCGTGCAGCACAAATACACCCACGTTCAGGCGCAGCAGGCCCGGATGGCGCAGCACCTCGCCCAAGCCCCCCAGGCGCGAAGTTTGCGGGTGCGCGTCCAGGCTCGGCGCGGGTGGCACCACCCATAGCACGATGCCAATGCCCGCGATAGCCAGCACGCCCGTCAGCACGAACAAGCCCGACAAGCCAATGGCTGCGGCCAAGGGCGGTGCCACCACCAAAGACAGTGCGAACATCAGCCCGATGCTGGCCCCCACCAAGGCCATGGCCTTGGTGCGCACCGCGTCCCGCGTGAGATCGGCCAGCAGAGCCGTGACGGCGGCGGACACCGCCCCCGCGCCTTGCAGCGCCCGTCCGGCCAGCAGCCAGGGCAGCGTCGTGGCGGCAGCAGCCAACAAGCTGCCCGCTGCAAAAATGATGAGGCCAATGACAATGACACGTTTGCGGCCAAAACGGTCCGAGGCCATGCCAAACGGAATTTGCAGCAGGCCCTGCGTCAGGCCATAGATGCCCATCGCCAAGCCCACCCATGCAGGGTCGTCCCCACCCGGGTATTTGCGTGCCTCCAGCATAAACACCGGCAGCACCAGAAACAGGCCCAGCATGCGCAGCGCAAAAATCAACGCAAGAGAAGCACTGGCGCGCCGCTCGATGGGCAGCATGGTGGTGGAAAGGGTGGACAAAGTACGCAGCGCTGAAAAAACCGTTGCCGGCAGAGCCGCTATTGTCGCTGTTCCTATAGCTGCTCACGGGGCTTGATATGCGCACTGCCCATGGGCAGCTCAGCGCACGCTGGCGGGCTGGTCGGCTTTGCGCGAACCCGCTTGGTTGACCCAAAGAGCCTACTCGCTACTATACATTCAGTAGCTGCTCCCGCGATGTTTTAAAGGGCTAGAGGCTGATTAGCACTTCAAAAGTAGCTCAAAAAGGGCCCAATCAGCACACCCAAGCGATTTTCAAACCGCCAAGAACGCTCCTAGCCTCTAAAATAGACCATGTTGGCCTATTTTAGAGATACAAATCGGGCTGTAGCCCTTTAAAATATCGCGGGAGCAGCTACTGAATATGTAGCATATTGGCGACTCCAAAAATGCGCCTCCGTAGACTTTTAGCCAGCGTGCACCCACCGCCAGGCTTGCCCACGCCAAGCCCGCATTAGGGTGAGGGGTTGCCAACACAGTACCTGAAACATCCCCAACGGGCTATGATGCTAGGTTGTTCTAAAACTGGCGGCTGCTTGTGAATTCTCCATCTGACGGTAAATATCTAGGGTCTCTGCTGAACCCGTTCATCAGCATCCGGGGGGCGCGCACGCACAACCTGAAGAATATTGATCTGGATATTCCGCGCAACCAGCTGGTGGTGATAACCGGGCTGTCGGGCTCAGGCAAGTCGTCGCTGGCGTTTGACACACTGTATGCCGAGGGGCAGCGGCGCTATGTGGAGAGTTTGTCAACGTACGCGCGGCAGTTTTTGCAGCTGATGGACAAGCCCGATGTGGACATGATTGAAGGCCTGTCGCCCGCCATCAGCATTGAGCAAAAGGCTACCAGCCACAACCCGCGCTCAACCGTGGGCACGGTGACCGAGATCCACGACTACCTGCGCCTCTTGTTTGCCCGCGCGGGCACGCCGCACTGCCCGGACCACGATGTGCCCCTGCAAGCGCAGACCGTGGCGCAGATGGTGGACGCGGTGCTGGCGCTGCCGGAGGGCACCAAGCTGATGATCCTCGCGCCGATTGCGCGAGAGAAAAAAGGCGAGTTTTTGGACGTGTTTGAAGACATGCAGGCGCGCGGCTATGTGCGCTTTCGGGTGGGCAGTGGGGCGGATGCGGCGTTGTTTGAGTTTGACGCGCTGCCTAAGCTGAAGAAAACCGAGAAGCACGATATTGATGTGGTGGTTGACCGGCTGAAGGTGCGGCACGCGCCTGGACAGGTCAGAGGAGAACAGGTTGCAGGCGTACAGGCTTCTGACGGCCAAGTAGTGGTGGGCACCGAGGTCGGTCAAGGCGCCGCCCTGGCGCTGCCCGGCACAGCCCGCAGCGAGTTTGACAACCTCAAGCAGCGCCTGGCCGAGAGCTTTGAAGCGGCGCTGCGCTTGGCCGAGGGGCGGGCGATTGCACTGGAGATGGACTCCAACCAAGAGCATTTCTTCAACGCCAAGTTTGCCTGCCCGCAGTGCAGCTACACCATCAGCGAGCTGGAGCCGCGCCTGTTCTCGTTTAACTCGCCCGTGGGGGCGTGCCCGGGCTGCGATGGCCTGGGCAATATGGAGTTTTTTGACCCGGCGCGCGTGGTGGCCTTCCCTACGCTGAGCCTGGCCAGCGGCGCGGTGAAGGGCTGGGACAGGCGCAATGGCTACTACTTCAGCATGCT
Organism: Polaromonas sp.; assembly: GCA_043749385.1. Taxonomy (GTDB): domain Bacteria; phylum Pseudomonadota; class Gammaproteobacteria; order Burkholderiales; family Burkholderiaceae_C; genus JAAFIP01. The sequence goes on along the minus strand of JAYVDN010000346.1, from coordinate 665 downwards.
GGAGAGCGTGGCCAAGCACTATGGGGCGGACATTGACAAGCCGTTTGACTCGCTGGATGCCAAGGTGCAGCACGCACTGCTGCACGGCAGCGGTGAGGAAGACATCAAGTTCAACTACACCATGGACTCGGGTGCCTCGGCGGGCAAAAAGATCACCAAGAAGCACCCGTTTGAAGGCATTTTGCCCAATATGGCGCGGCGCTATACCGAGACGGACTCGGTCATTGTGCGCGAAGACCTGGCGCGCTACCGCAGCACCCAGCCTTGTACCGACTGCGGCGGCACGCGCCTGCGCCGCGAGGCGCGCAGCGTGAAGCTGGGCGAGGGCCCGCAGGCCAAGCGCCTGTTTGAAATCAGCGGCACCACGCTGCGCGAATGCCATGCGTACTTCAACACGCTCGAACTCAAGGGCGCCAAGGGCGAGATTGCGGGCAAAGTGATCAAAGAAATTGCCTCGCGTTTAAAGTTTCTCAACGACGTGGGCCTGAACTACCTGAGCCTGAACCGCAGCGCCGAGACGCTGAGCGGCGGCGAGTCGCAGCGCATTCGCTTGGCCTCGCAGATTGGCAGTGGCCTCACAGGCGTGATGTATGTGCTGGACGAGCCCAGCATTGGCCTGCACCAGCGCGACAACGACCGCCTGATTGGCACGCTCAAACACCTGC
>JAYVDN010000345.1:0-10909 GCA_043749385.1 Polaromonas sp. | reverse complement strand
GTGCATTAACTCTCCTATTTGCTTTGTTTTTTTGGTTTTCTTTTTCGCGTCCTTTGCGTAACTTTTGCGTCCTCTGCGTCCGGTATCCGAATTTGCATTAACGTCAAGACGAACATGATATTTCAATACTGCCAGCCCAGTCCGGCGGAAAGGCCGCATAAGCCTCCATGCCCGTCACGGCTGCAAATGGGGCTTGCAGCAGCGAAAGCAAGCATTCGACTTCTGAAAAGTCTTTTTGTTTCGCCTTTTGAATGGCTTGTTCGCCCAGATGGTTACGCAGCACGTACACGGGGTTGGACTTTTTCATTAAATCGGCCATCAGCCCACGTTCCAAGGGCGCGAGCCGCTCTGAATAGCCTAGCAGCCAAGCGTCCCAAGACTGGCGGTTCAGAAACAAGTCGCGTACCGGCTCCCAGTCGTTACTGGCCACGCTGGTGGTCATGCGGCTCCAGAAGATGGTGTAGTCCACCTTGTTTTGCGCCAGCAGTTTGAGGATGCCTTCGATCAACTCCTTGTCGCCCTCGGCACTCTCTGCCAAGCCCAGTTTATGGCGCATTCGCATCTCTAGCTGCTCCGGGAAGATGGTTTTAAACGGCTCCAGCGCGGCCAAGGCCTCGTCCTGCTCACCCTTTTCGTTAATCAAGGGCAGCAGCGCCTGGCCCAGGCAAAACAGGTTCCAGTAGGCGATGTTGGGCTGGCGGTTGTAGCTGTAGCGCCCGCCAGTGTCGCTGTGGTTGCAGATATGCTGGGGGTCAAACACGTCCAGAAACTGGAATGGCCCGTAGTCAATGGTCAGGCCTAAAATGCTCATGTTGTCGGTGTTCATCACGCCGTGGCAAAAACCCACGGCCTGCCACTGCGCCACCATGATGGCGGTGCGCTCGCTGACGGCTTGCAATAGAGCGGCGTAGGGGTTGGAGGCCTGCTGGCAGTCGGGGTAGTAGCGGGTGATGACGTAGTCGGCCAAGGCCTTGAGTTCACCATGCAGGTTGTTGTAGGAGAAATGCTCAAAATGCCCAAAGCGGATAAAGCTGGGCGCGCAGCGGGTGACCACGGATGCTGTCTCTATCTCTTCGCGCCGCACCGGTTGGTCAGAGCCGGTGACGCACAGCGCCCGGGTGGTGGGGATGCCCAGGCCGTGCATGGCCTCGGAGCATAAATACTCACGGATCGAGCTACGCAGCACGGCGCGCCCATCGCCCATGCGCGAGTAGGGCGTGAGACCTGCGCCTTTGAGCTGGATTTCCCAACCGTTGGCTAACTCGCCCAAAAGAATCGCCCGGCCATCGCCCAGTTGCCCCGCCCATTGGCCAAACTGGTGCCCGCTGTAGACGCTGGCCAGCGGCTGGGAGCCGGGCAGCAGCGCGTTGCCAGTGAGGCCTTGCAAAGCCGCGTCAGACTGCATCCATTCATCAGACAGCCCTAGCTCCTGCGCCATGGCGCGGTTGCGGCCTACCCAGTAGGGGGCGGCTAAAGGGGTGGGCTCGAGGGCGGTGAAGAAGGCGGTGCCCAGTTGGGCAAAGCGTTGGTGGGGTGGCAAAAATTGCATAGCGCTATTGTCTCTTATTGCCACGGCGCAGGTGTGCGCTGCAAGCGGGCAGGGCGGTGTGCGCAAGGCCGGAGGCGGTGTGTAGTGCATTTCTACACGCTATTGCTTCAGTAGCTGCTCCCGCGATATTCTAAAGGGCTGCAGCTTGATACGCGCTTCAAAAATGGCCAAAAAAGGGCCACTGTTGGCGCAAATGTGCACCTGTAAGCCTGCCAAAGCCTTGCAGGCGGCAAAAAAGCCGTGATTTTGCCCATTTTTAATATGCTAATCAGGCTGCAAGCCAATGGAATATCGCGGGAGCAGCTATAAAATTAGTAGTGTATAGGGGTATCCTAAGGTCAGCATTTGAATCACCTTGAGGGGATTCCCGCAGAAAACGCACTGCGCTTTGCGGGATACTATGCGCATTACTTCCAAGGAGATTTTCCCATGCTGGGTTTAATGCAATCGCAACCGCAACTGATTTCGTCACTCATTGAATTTGCCGACACCCACCACAGTGACACCGAGATCGTCTCGCGGCGGGTGGAGGGTGATATCCACCGCTACACCTGGAGTGACGTGGCCAAGCGCTCGCGCCAAGTGGCCAATGCGCTGGATGGCTTGAACCTGGACTTTAGCGACCGCATAGCCACCCTGGCCTGGAATGGCTACCGCCACCTGGAGCTGTACTTTGGTGTGAGCGGTTCGGGCAAGGTGCTGCACACATTAAACCCAAGGCTCCACCCCGACCAGGTGGTGTGGATAGCCAACCACGCCGAAGACCAGGTGCTGTTTTTTGACATGAGCTTTCTGCCCCTGGTGCAGGCCGTGCAAGCCCGCTGCACCACTATCAAACACTTTATTGCCCTGTGCGACGCAGATAAATTGCCTACTGAAAGCGGTATACCGGGCCTGCAAAGCTATGAGGACTGGATCAGCAAACAGCCCACCGCCTACGACTGGCCCACATTTGATGAAAACTCAGCCTCCAGCATGTGCTACACCAGCGGCACCACAGGCAACCCCAAGGCCGCGCTGTACTCGCACCGCTCCACCATCATGCACGCCTATGCGGCGGCGCTGCCTGACGTGATGTGCCTGAGCGCCCGCGACAGCGTGCTGCCGGTGGTGCCGATGTTCCATGTGAACGCCTGGGGCATTCCGTATAGCGCGGCGCTGACCGGCTGCAAGCTGGTCTTTCCCGGCCCGGCGCTGGACGGCAAGTCGATTTACGAGCTGATGGAGGGTGAAAAAGTTAACTTTGCCGCAGGTGTGCCTACCGTGTGGCAGATGCTGCTGGGGCATATGAAGCCTGCGGGCCTGAAGTTCAGCGCGCTCAAGCGCACGGTGATTGGCGGCAGTGCCTGCCCACCGGCCATGATCCACGCCTTTCAAGAAGACTACGGCGTAGAAGTGCTGCACGCCTGGGGCATGACCGAGATGTCGCCGTTGGGCACCATGTGTACGCTGAAGAACAAGCACCTGGGCCTGTCTAAAGAAGAGCAGATGAAGATCCGCCTCAAGCAAGGCCGCGCCATTTATGGCGTGGACATGAAGATCGTGGGTGAAGATGGCCAAGCCCTGCCGCACGATGGCAAGGCCTATGGCGACCTGCTGGTCAAGGGCCCGTGGATCGTGCGCGAGTACTTCAAAGGCGAGGGTGGCAACCCGTTGGTGGACGGTTGGTTCCCCACCGGCGACGTAGCCACCATCGATGCCGACGGCTTCATGCAGATTACCGACCGCAGCAAAGACGTGATCAAGTCGGGCGGCGAATGGATCAGCTCCATCGAGATAGAAAACATCGCCATGGCCCACCCGGCGGTGCAAATGGCCGCCTGCGTAGGCATGGCGCACCCCAAGTGGGACGAGCGGCCGATTGTGGCGGTAGTCAAGCGCCCCGGCGTGGAAATAGGCCGCGATGAATTGATCAAATTCTTCGATGGTAAAACCGCCAAATGGCAGATACCGGACGACGTGGTGTTTGTCGATGCTATTCCCTTGGGCGCGACAGGCAAGATGCAAAAGATGAAACTGCGCGAGCAGCTTAAAGACTACAAGCTGCCTGGCCTGTAAGCCGGTTTGCAAACAGGCCACACCATGGACAGAAGAGTTTTTCTGCACGCCATGGGTGGCACCGCCCTGATAGCCGCCACCGGGCGGCTGGCAGCGCAAACCATTGCGCACAATCCGTTCACCTTGGGTGTGGCATCTGGCTCACCCTCGCTAGACGGGTTTGTGTTGTGGACGCGCCTGATGGGCGCTGCCAGTGGCGAGCCTTTGCCCAACGCGCCGATCGAAGTGCGCTGGGAGCTGGCCACAGACGCGCAGTTTCAGGGCATCGTGCAGTCGGGCGCGGCCATCGCACTGCCAGACTTTGCTCACAGCGTGCATATCGAAGTGGCGGGTTTAGCAGCCAGCAACGCACGCTACTGGTACCGCTTTATGTTGGCCGATGCCGTGAGCACCGTAGGCCGCACCCGCACACTGCCCCCGCTGGCCAGCACTGAGCGCCTGAGCCTCGCACTGGCCTCCTGCCAAAACTATGAGCACGGCTACTTTGGTGCCTACCGCCACATGGCGCAGGAAGACTTGGACTGCGTGCTGTTTGTGGGTGACTATATTTACGAATACGGCGTTACCCCCAAACGCGTGCGCCAGCACAACAGCCCCACTTGCACCACACTGGATGCCTACCGCGCGCGCTACGCGCTGTACAAGTCCGACCCCGACCTGCAACTGGCCCACGCCGCCTGCCCTTGGATAGTGACCTGGGACGACCACGAGGTGTCCAACGACTACGCCAACGACCGTGGGGAATCGAGCACAGGCGCAGAGTTTTTAGCCCGCCGGGCCGCAGCCTACCGCGCCTACTGGGAGCACCAGCCGCTGCGCCGCGCGCAAATGCCACAGGCCGAGCATGCCCAGCTGTACCGCCGCTATGCCTGGGGACAAACGGCCAACCTGCATATGCTGGACGCCCGCCAGTACCGCGACCACCAGGTGTGTACTCCAGCCGATCAAGGCGGCTCCCGGACCATTTACGACAAAACCTGCCCCGAGCGACAAGACCCCAAGTGGAGCCTGCTGGGCGCGCAGCAGGAGGCTTGGCTGGACCAGGGCATGCAGCGCAGCACAGCAGCGTTTGACATCGTGGGTCAGCAGTCCATCATGGCGCAAATGCGCATGACCACTCCGCGTGCACCCGAGCCGCAAGCTGCTGAAGGATTTTGGAACGATAGCTGGGACGGCTATCCCGCTGCGCGCAAGCGTGCCTTGGCGGCGTGGGGTACCAAGAAAAACGTACTGAGCTTGGGCGGCGATGTGCATGCCACTTACATCAGCGATTTGCAGTCTGATTTTGACGACCCCAGTTCTCCCGTGTTGGCCACCGAGATCGTCGGCACGTCGATTAGCAGCCCTAGCTGGCCCCAAGCCGTCACCGAGCGTGTGATGCGCAACAACCCGCACATCAAGTTTGGAAAAAGCGACCAGCGCGGCTACACGGTGCTAGAGGTGAATGCCCAGACAGTCACTGCGCGGATGCGGGTGATAGACAACGCTCGGGTGACTGAGACGGCTATCAGCACGGCCGCTAGTTTTGTGGTGGAGCCGGGTAGACCAGGGGCGCAGAAAATCTAGATGCCGCATCACTCCGCTCGTCCAAGAGATAAGCGTTTGAACCAAGGTATTGAATAGGCAGAGGGTAAAGCCTCGCGCTCTGGAAAACTGGCAGCTATCGCGCAAAGAAGTGAAGCCGCATAGGGTAGCGCCTGCAAGGCCAACATGAGCATCCACAATGCCGATTCAGTATGGCCTGCGTGGCGCGTGAGCCCTACTGCGATGATGGCCAGTACCAAGGCGCTGAGCAATAGTAGCTCTTCCCGCGCGGGCGCAAACGCTTTGGAAATGATGGACCGTGTATTGTCAGTTGAAGCTACAGTGGCCTTTCCTTTGGCTGTAATTTGGAATGCACCCGTCTTGTAGAACAGCCCTGCCAACACGCCGCGCGCTATGGCATGCGATAGCGCCATGCCTGCGATAGCAGCGCCCACGATGCCGCCCGCAGAGCAGGGCACGCGCCGCCAGTACAGCAGAGGGCCCATCACCAGCTTGGCGGCGCAAAACACGGCCAGTGGCAGCATAAAGAGCATGACGGGCAGAGAGAAGTACGCTGGCAAGGCCAACACACCCATCGTCCACACCAAGGCAGCAAAGACAAAAATAAAATGCAACAGGTCACCTATCCATGGCAGCCAGCCAGCCAGAAAGTGGTAGCGCTGCCCTAAAGTGAGTGCAGTAGGAAGCGGTGAACGGGGCTGCGAATCGCGCTCTTGCGCCAGTTGCGTGCTTTCTGTGCGCAAGCCACCGCCTAGCAGTGCCCGCCAATGGGCCTTTAGTATTTGCATACCGCCTTGTGCCCAGCGCTGGCGCTGCTTTTTGAAGGCGCAGAAGCTGTCGGGCGTGAGCCCCTCGCCCATCACCTGGTCAACGTACACCGTGCGCAGGTCTTGCTGCATCAGGCGCAGGCCCAGCTCGGTGTCTTCGCACATGCACCACTCAGACCATTGGCCGTGCTCTTTTAGTGCGCTGGCGCGGATCATCGTCATGGTGCCGTGCTGGATGATGGCATCGCGCTCGTTGCGGTGGTGCATGCCGATGCGAAAGAAGCCGTCGTATTCCCAGTTCATCATTTTGCGAAACACGCTGCCGCCCCAGTCGCGGTGCGCTTGGGGTGCTTGCACAATGCCCACATGGGTGTCGGCAAAATAGCCCACCAGCGAGCGCAACCATTCGGGTTTGACGACATAGTCGGCATCTACCACGGCCACCACCTCGGTGCGTGGGTCGGCCTTGCCCAGCGCAAAATTGAGTGCACCCGCTTTGTATCCTGGCCACTGGGGCAAGTGGATGAAACGAAAATGCGCTGGCAAACTGGCCATGTAGTCGCGCACAGGCTGCCACAAAGCCGGGTCTGCCGTGTTGTTGTCGATCACGATCACTTCATAGGCGCGGTAGTCCAGCGCGCACAGGCTCTGGATGGTGGCGATCACCATCTCGGGCGGCTCGTTGCAGCAGGCCAAATGGACGGAGACAAAGGGCTGCGCCGCTGAGTTGGGTAGGGGTATGGGTTGGAAATTTCGGCGCAAGCTGCCGTGCCAAAACAGTTCTACAAACTCAAACAAATGCGCCAGCAAAATCGCCACCATGATGAGGGATGTGGGGACTAGCAAAGCCAGCATCACCCAATCGCCTGCTGCCATGTAGTGCAGCAACGGCAAGGTGACGACGATGGTGGCAACCGAGAGCACGCCCTGTGCGGTGGCAGCAAAGGCGGTGCGTGCCAGACGGCTCAAGGTGGCAAAACGCGTGAGAAACCACAACAAAAACACAAACCCTGCAGCCGAAGAGCCTAGGGCTTTGATACGCCAGTAGGGGTCTGGCACCACCGGGCCGGTAAAGGCAAACTTGGGCTGTCGCGCGGCATCGAACACGCCCCAGTAGGCTCCCGCGCGGCCTTCTTCGGTTTGCTTCCAGGGCTGGTCGTAGGCTTCGATCAAAAAGTAGTCGAGCTTGTCCTTGGCGGCGCGCGCGATGAATTGGCGTGTGAATGCTGCTTGGGCTGCGGGCGAGGGTTGGGCGCGTTTGATGCTGTCGCCGCTGCTGGGGTAGCCTATCTCGCCAATCACAATCGGCTTGCCGGGAAAGCGCGCGCGCACCCGCGCCATGCGCTCCATCGACTCGTCTACCGCCGTGTCCAGGCCCACACCCTCCCAGTAAGGCAGCAGGTGGATGGTGATGAAGTCCACATGCTCGGCCAGCTCGGGGTGCTTGATCCATACATGCCACGGTTCTGCTGTCGATACGGGCAATTTGGTGGCAGCACGCACGCGCTTGAGGTGGCCGATGAGCTGCGCTGGCGTGAGGTTTTGCTTGAGCACCGTCTCGTTACCTATCACCAAGCGGGTGACGTTGGCGTGTTGGGCCGCCATGCTCAGCGCGGCTTTGATTTCCCGTTCGTTGTTGTCGAAATACTTGTCCAGCCAAGCGCCCAGTGTGACTTGCAAGCCGTTCTGCGCTGCCAACGCAGGCAACTCTGGGAACTGAGATGCACTGTAGGTGCGAATGTTTTGTGTGATGCGGGCCAGTTGCTGCATGTCTGCGGCAATGGTTTGTCCAGCCGGTGCGTGCCGAACCCAGGGCGCGTCGGAGCGGCCAAAGGGGGCATAGGTTAAACCGTTGACGCGTGCGGCTGCATCGGGTGCAGGTGCGGGGACGGATGCGCCGACCCATGACCACAAGAGGTAGTTGATGGCAGCCACCACCATAGCCAGCAACAAGGCCGAGCGCATCTTGCTGGCGCTGGCTTGCAGGGAGGGCGGTAACGAGATAGGCGGGTGCATGCGAGTGAATGAGGCCAGATGATACTGGCACAGGTGTTAGGTAGTCTGCGTAGCGCCTTGTTCCCTTACAATTTAAACAATTTTTGGTGGTGCGTGATAAATGCATCGTTTTCACATGCTGCAAATGCGCTCTCGATGTTGGCTGGCCGTGCTGATTCAGCTTTTGGGTTTGTGTGTGGTGTTGTGGTGGTGGGGTGCGCGTGGCCAAGCGATCCCCTTGGCGGAGTTGCCAAGTGCGCAGGCGGCCATGCTGCCTTGCGTGTCGTATTCGCCCTTTCACCGCGGCGACATCAACCCCTTTAACTACCAAGCCAGTGTGACACCCGCGCAGATTGAAGCCGATCTGCGGTTGCTGAAGACGCGCACCAACTGCATCAGAACTTACGGATTGAGCCAGGGCTTGGATGGCGTTCCTGCAGTCGCCGCGCAACTGGGTATGCGGGTGAATCTGGGCGTTTGGCTGTCGCGCGATACAGCGCAAAATCAAGCTCAGTTGCAACGTGGGCTGGAACTGGCGCAGCAGTACACGGGCACCGTTACCCGGCTGGTAGTGGGTAATGAAGTGCTGCTGCGGCGCGAGATGGCACCCGATGCGCTGGGCAAAATTCTGGACTACGCCAAACAGCACTCGCCAGTGCCAGTGACTTATGCCGATGTGTGGGAGTTTTGGCTGCGCCATGCCGAGCTGGCCGATCATGTGGACATCGTTACCGTGCATATCTTGCCGTATTGGGAAGACGAGCCCGTGGCAGTGGGCGATGCTGTGGCGCATGTGCTGAGCATTGCGCAAAAAGTGCAAAAAGCTTTTGCAGGCAAACCGGTATGGGTGGGAGAGACGGGCTGGCCCGCCGCTGGCCGCCAGCGCGCGGGTGCCGTACCGGGGCGGGTAGAGCAGGCGCGGTTTTTGCGGGAACTGTTGCAGCGTACGTCAGGTGCAAACGGTGCTGCACTGGACTACAACTTTATCGAAGCTTTTGACCAGCCCTGGAAGCGCTCGTTTGAGGGCTCGATGGGCGGCTATTGGGGGCTGTTTGACCCGAATGGTCAGGCGCATGCGGCCATGTCGGGTGCGGTGACTGAAGACCCGCAGTGGTGGCGCGGTTGGCTGGGGGCAATGGCTGGTGCAGCTTTGGGGGTACTGTGGGGGCTGCTCTGGACTAGGTTTTCCCAAATGCGGCGTGATGGGGTAACTGGGCATGTACAAGGTGTTGGACCCACGATTGTTGTACCCGCCTTGGCGTGCGCGACCCTCGGTGCTTTGGTGCCCACGCAGTGGCTGATGGTGCAGCAATGGGATAGAACCATTTTTGAGCAGAGCATCAGTGGATCGCTTGCTGTGGTCGGTGCGTTGGTGACTTGGGTTTGTGCGCTGCGCTGGATGAAGAGCCTGAACGTGCAAGGCGCATGGCAGGCAGGAGGTGAAGATGATTGGGTGCGGCTTGCACGCTGGCAGATACCCCTGACCAAACTTGAGCACGCGCTTCGCTTCGCTGTACTGTTTGCCGCCGCAAGCGCAGCGCTGGTGCTGCTACTGGATTCGCGTTACCGGCCTTTCCCTTGGTGGTGGTTTGTAGCCCCCACCGCGAGCTTGCTTGGTTTGCGCGTCGCTAGCTATGCACCTGATAGCGCGCTGGCTTACAAACAGCGAGTGCTGGCTGGAATTTTGGCGGCTTGCGCGGTGGGTATTTCGATTGCCGAGGGTTGGCACAACGATCAGGCTCTGGGGTACTGCGCCCTGTTGCTGGTGCTCGCTGGCGCCGTGGGATGGCCATCGCGTACAAAAACCAACATAGCCAGTAGCGCTGCCGGAGCGCACAGCTCAGTGGTGTAGAGCACCATGCCTGCGCAGGCGGCAAAGAGGGCTAGAGCGGCCGCACTAGGCCATGCGGTCACCGTAGCCAGTACCGCCAATGCCAGTGCGAACCAGCCGATACGCTGGTGCACAAAGGTCTGGATAATCCAGGCGCGTAACACGCAAATGGTGCCACTTGCCCCGCCATCGCAATAGGCTGTCATGTCAGCGGGCTCTATCAGACGTTGCCGCGTGAGTGTGGCTAGCCCCAACCCTGCAATGCAGATCAGTACAACGAGTGCCAATGACCTCCAGGCATTCATGGGGAGCCCGCAGCCAAGGTGGTCGCACGACCAGCAAAAAAAGATAGCGCGGCTGGGTTTGGCGCAGCGGCAGTTTTGTTGGCACCCGAATCAAACCCGTCGTTCAACATTCGCGTCAGGTCGAAAATACCACCGATGCGAGGCTCTGTGGGCTCCAGACCGGGCTTGAAGCCATGCAGGATAAAGCGCTGCAACAGGTCGGGCTGGGCGCTGATGATGTGGACTGGTACGTCCCAAGTGGCACCTTCCCCTGTGACGTTCGCTGCGGGCTGGTGGTCGCCTAGCAGAACATACACACTTTCGCGCGCTTTGGGTTGCGCCAGGTACCCAGTGAGCCATTGGTAGTTGTAGTCCAGCATGCCGGTGTAGCCCGGCCGCATGTTGAACCAGTCTTCTTTTTGCACGCGCACCTTGGCCATCTGCGCTTCGTCAAATGGCGTGTCAGACAAAACCTTTTGCCAGTCTTTTTGGTAGGGCGGCACAGGGTGAAAAGGCATGTGGCTGGTAATGGACGTGAAAAACGTAAAGCGCTTGGAACTTTGCGCAGTGATGGGGTGCAGTTGGCTGTAGCGCGCCAGCGCATACTGGTCTGGCACCGTCCAGTAGCCCAGCTTGGGGCCTTTGTAGCCCAAGTCGCGTGCATCGGTAAATGTGTCAAAGCCGTAGAAAGACTTTTCGGGCCAATCCCAGGTTAATGCGGGGTAAAAACCATAGGTCTCATAGCCGCGCGCGCGAAACATGCTTACCAAAGTAGGGCGCTGTGTGGTGAGCAGCAAGTCATGGCGCATCGGGTCGCCCGTGTCAATACCAGACAGCAATGCGACGTGCGCCAGCTCCGAACCACCGCCGAACGTGGTGG
>JAYVDN010000344.1:0-2858 GCA_043749385.1 Polaromonas sp. | reverse complement strand
CCTAAAAATGACTCTAAAAATACCAGCCTTTGGGTCTGCGCTGTCATCGGCTGCTCACCTGAAGGTTTGCGCAGCCAATGCAGCATGGCCAAGCCGCCTATGCCAAAGCGCAGCCAGGCCAGCAGAAACACCGGAAAAACCGCCACCAAGCCCTTGGACAGGCCCACGTAGCTGCCCACCAAGGTCATGGACAGGGCGAGGCAGGCAAAGGCGAGGTATCGGTTCACAGCGGGGAAGGTGCCAGCGGCCGTAGTGATTCATCAGCCAGGCCCACCAGCAGCGCACGGCCATCGGCCAAGGCACGAAACTCACCAAACTTGGCCTGCTTGAACGGCTCCCCTCGCCCTTCGGGAAAGTAAAAGGCATCGGTCACCAGCACCCATTGGCCGCCCTTGCGCTTGAGGGGTAGGCGTATCTGGCCGCTGGGCAAGGTGCTGGCATCCGGGGCGGCAGGGTTGACCACGCGCAGTACTGTGGCCACGCCTTGGCTGTCCAGCGCGGCCACCACGGTGGCGCTTTGCTGCGCCAGATCGTCTTTGTCCAGCCCGTCCAGGATCGCACGCGGAAAGCCAAAGTTAAGCGCCATAAAGTCGCCCTGCATCAGCGAGCGCGGGTCGCGTGGGGCCAGAGCGATATAGATCTTTTGCCCGCCGGTAATCACCTGCTCTTTCTTCATTACATCGTAGTGGGCTGCGCCCAGCGACAACATGCCGCCTACCGCGACCAAGCCCAGTGCCCATGCGGGGCGCGTGGCCTGCGCGGTAGCGGCATGCAGCGCTACCGATGGCGGCCTGAACTGCCTGCGCAGCGCCCCTAAAAATGCTGCAATGAACGCACCCACCACCACCAGCAAACCTGCTTTGTGTACCAGCGGCCAAGCCAAGGCGTAATAAAACCCTGAGAGTTGCGCCAGCAGCACAAAAACCGCCAAGGCCAGCACACGTGTGCGCCCCGTGGCCAGCGCCACCGTGCCTACGATAGCCACCACGCCGCCGTCGCGGGTGAAAAAGCTGACTACGGCAAGGCACAGGTACACCACGCCCAGCAGCGCCCATTCGCGGCGCTTGCCTGCAGCGTTGAGCTGCCAGCGCAGCGTGAGCCACCACCAGGCGGCTACGGTAATGAGCACTTGCAAAACCACCACCCAGTTCAGCGCAAACAGCGCCGCTGTGCCCGCCAACGGCGAGTCGGCAGAGCCTGCACGGGTACCTGGGTTAAACCCCCCACCGCTGGTAAAAAAAGCCCCGCTGGCAACGACCTGGGCAGCCAGCAGCGCCACGCCCACACCATCCATAAACGCCCCGGTGTTGCGCGCCAGCTTATGCACCGACAGGCGGATTTCCAGTGCGCACCAAGCGCCCCAAGCCAGCGCAATCAGCAGCGTGTTGGTGAGCGGCGGAAAGGCCAGGTACATCAGGCGCAAAGAGCGCTCACCGGTGCTGCCATCTGCCCCATAAAGACTAGGCACAATCAGCATCGCGGTGACTGCCGCGCCCAGGCCCAGCAGCCGCTGCACCCATGGCACGCGCACCATCAGCGCCACGCCCATTTGCACCACAAGCAAAATGACCAGTGCCAGGTTACCCACTTTCATGGCAAAAAATAGCGAAAACACCAGCAGGCCCATACCCGTGAGCAGCGCGCTAAAGCATAGATGCGATACAAAAATAGGCAGATGAGCGCGCAGCCCAAGCACCGCGCCCACGATCAGCACCGCAGCCAACACAAACGACTGCGGAGGCTCGTAAAAGCTCTTGCCACCCAGCAGCGCGATCAGCAGCAAAAACGGCCACACCGTCAACTGCGCGCCAATAAAGCTCAGCGTGGTGATGACCCACGAAGGGCTGGGGTCGTTGGCAATCTCGCTGGCGAGTGCGGGCAGTACGCCCTCGGCTTGCGCGGCGTTGACCAAAGTCTGGTCTTGGTTCATGCTGTACCTGCCTTGCCTTGTGTGCTGGCTGCGCGTTGCAGCTTGTAGATCCAGTGGCCGCTGGCACCCACGGTGGCAGCAGAGATCAGGCCCAGCATAAACACTTTGCCAATCGTGTCAGAGCCGCCATCGGCAAACAGAAGGCGTACTACCAGCCCTAAAAACAGCACATCTATCGCCAGTACGGCCATAGCCAGCACCGTCACGTCGCGTGGCTTGCTTACCCAGGCAATGGCCGCTGTGCCAAGTACAAAGAGAGCGTTCACCGTGTAGATGCTGGGCTCTTGGCGAAAAATGTCCCACAGGCCATAGGTGCACCATGCAGCCAGCGCCAGCAGCACCGCCAAACGAAACGCATAGCGCCCCGCTACGTGCCCCTCCTGCGGGCGCAGGCCCAGGCGGCTGACCAGTGCCATGCCCAGCACCAGCAGCGCCCACAGCGCAGGCGTCAGGTAGCTTTGGTAGCGCCAGCGGCCCAGCAAATTGCCCAAAGGGTTGAGCAGTTGATCACCCGACCACAGCGCAATACCCATGCCCGCAATCAGCACCCACACGGCCCACAGCGCATCGCTGCGTGCAGCCACCATCCACAAGAGCGCCAGCGCGCCCCACACGGCAAACAGTTGCCAAGGGTCAGCCCCGGTTTGGTAGGTTTGCCCTATGAAGGCTAGCAACCCGCCGAGTGCCAAGGTGGCCAACAGCAGTAGGGCGTTGCGCCCACGCGGCCACGCCAGCGCGCCCACCATGCTGGCCAGCAGCACCGCCTGGACCAGGTAAAACTTGAACTGCCGTGTTTGGTCTTGCCAGTTGGCCGCCACCCAAAATATGAGGCCTGCGCCCAGCAGCAGCGCCGCCATAGCCCCCAAGCCCCGCTCGGTGTGCTTGGCCAGCGATGGGCTTGGCTCATGCAACTGGGACAGTTGCCATA
>JAYVDN010000343.1:0-5238 GCA_043749385.1 Polaromonas sp. | reverse complement strand
CACGGGCGCGCACCGCGCACTCCAGCGCCAGCGCCGCCCAAGGTCGCATGGCGTCGGGCGAGTCCATCGCCTCTTCGGGCGCGCTATAGTAGTCCACTGAACGCGGCCCGTTCTTGGTGTCATAGGTAAATTTGGCACAACCCGCAGCTTCGTAGCGGCTACGGCTCAGGTTATCGGCCTTCAACCACAGCTTGTCACCATCCCCCAAATCCACCAGCAACGCAATGTTCAACCCTTCGGTGCTGATACCAAACCCACCAAACATCCGCTTGGCCACGCAAGGGCCTGCACCGCAGAGCAGATCACAGCAGTAGCTGGCGAAATCTTTGGAGGTAGTCATGGGTAAATTATGCCCCTCAGTCCACCCATCTGTCACCTTGCACCGCTCTTTCAGCCTTTCGTCGCAATCCACTTGATGCACTTGGCTTGCGCTTCTACACTCGCATCCCCGTCCTCACCAACGACCAACCAGGTAACTCACCATGCGCCCACTCCACACCATCGCCCTCATCTTCTCTAGCCTGCTGCTGGCCGCACAGGCCATGGCCAGCGAAGCGGGCTGGCGCCAGATCACGGTACCGGGCACCACGCCCAGCGAAGCCACCATTACGGTGGCCTTGTACTACCCCACCCAAGCGCCTTCACGCGCCATCCCCATGGGGCCTTTTACCGTTCGAGCTGCCATTCAGGGCCCGCCGGACGCAGCGTTCAGAGGCTTGATCGTGCTCAGCCATGGCAACGGCGGCACCGAGCTGGGCCACACCAGCTTAGCCGAGGCGCTGGCCCAGAGCGGCTACCTTGTGGCTGCCCTGCGCCACCCGGGAGACAACTGGCAGGATCGCAGCCTGTTGCAGGCCAGCACGGCGCGCTACCTGACGGAGCGGCCGCAGCATGTGTCCCGCGTGATAGATGCGTTGCTGCGCAACCCTGAATGGAGCGAGCGGATTGCCAAAGATGCCCAGGGCCCCCGCATTGGCGCGCTGGGGCATTCAGCCGGTGGCTACACGGTGCTGGCACTGGCCGGTGGCCAGCCTGATGTGTCACGTATTAGCGCGCATTGCCAGGCCCATCGCAGCGATGACCCCATTTTGTGCAGCATGGTGGGTGCGCAGCAGCCTGCAAGCAGCGGCTCGGTTGCGGCCACACCCACAGCATCCACAGCATCCACAGCCTCCACAGCACCCACAGCCTCCACCGCACCCACCGCGCCGATTCCACCGCTGATCGACACCCGCGTACGGGCGGTAGTGGCATTGTCACCGCTGGGTGTCCCCTTCAGCGCCGAATCGCTGGCCAAGGTGCGCATCCCCATTGCCATCTATGTCGCAGACCAAGACCGCTTTTTAGTGCCGCGCTTTCATACGCAGTGGATCGCCAGCCATCTGCCTGGCGCCGAACTGCACCGCGTGCCCAATGCCTGGCACTTTGCCTTTATGGACATGCCCGGTATGCCTCTGCCCTCCCCTGATGGCGACGTAGGTGCCAACCCACCGGGCTTTGACCGCCCCGCGTTTTTGCAGCAGCTACAGCGCGAGCTGCCCGTTTTCTTCGACAAAGCCTTGCGCTAAGCGTACGGTGGTGCCAAGTGAGTATCTGGTGCGCTCTCGCCGCAGTTGGCCTTGCGGGTCGCGCCAGAGATCATCAACGCCCCGCTAAGGAGCTGGAGGCGCTATAGATTGCGTAGCTGCTCCCGCGATATTCTATTGGGCTACAGGCATATTGGTACCTCCAAAACCGCCCCAAATCGCCGTTTTGGAGCGTTGCGCAAGCTCTGAGAGCTTGAAAACCGGATGGAAAGCGGCGAATTTGCCGGTTTTGGTGCTTTTTTCATATACCTATCGGGCTGCAGGCCAATAGAATATCGCGGGAGCAGCTATAAAATAAATAGTGCCTATTTTGACCCAGGAGCGTGTGGGCAACGAAAAGTCGGCACACAGGCTCGGTGACCCAGGCTGGGCAGAACCCTCCCAACCAGAGCCGCGATAATTGCAGCATGCAAGACACTCCCCGTACCGCCCAGCAAGGCCCCATCCACACCCGCGCCTTGGTGCTCTTCTCGGGCGGACAAGACTCCACCGCTTGCCTGGCCTACGCGCTGCAAAAATTTGCGCATGTTGAAACCGTGGGCTTTGACTACGGGCAGCGCCACAGCATCGAGCTGGTGCAGCGCAGCGTGGTGATCCAAGAACTGCGCCAGGCCTTCCCGCAATGGGCTGCCAAGCTGGGTGATGACCATATGCTCGACTTGGCGGTGCTGGGCAAGGTGAGCGAGACCTCGCTCACGCGGGACATGGCTTTCAAGATGGAGCAGTCGGGCCTGCCCAACACCTTTGTACCGGGCCGCAACCTGCTGTTCCTCACGCTGGCGGCCGCCCTGGCCTACCGGCGTGGGCTGCAAGTGATAGTGACCGGCGTGTGCGAGACCGACTTCTCAGGCTACCCCGACTGCCGCGACGACACCATGAAGGCTATGCAACTGGCGCTCTCGTTAGGCATGGACAAGCGCTTTTTGATTGACACGCCGCTGATGTGGATAGACAAAGCCGCTACGTGGCAGATGACATACGACTTGGGCGCTTCGGCTACAGCGAGAGACGGCGCAAAAGAGGGCGGCAAGCGCTTGGTGGACTTGGTGGTAGAGCACACCCACACCTGCTACCTGGGTGACCGTACCCACCGCCACGCCTGGGGCTACGGCTGCGGTGCGTGCCCCGCCTGCGAGCTGCGTGCCCGCGGCTGGGAGCAGTTTACTGCACTACATAAATAGTAGCTGCTCCCGCGATAGTCTATTGGATTGCGGGCTGATTTAGCTTAAAACTAAGCCTCAAACCGATCTGTATGTTTGCCTTTAATCGGCGCATAAAACGCTTTAACTATTGCCATGTCTTTTTCAATATCGCCGGTAGGCTGCAGAGCGGGACCCAGGCCGCCGCGCTTTTCTGCAAAGTCCAAATAGGCCATCACGATGGGTACCTGCGCGCTTTGCGCTATGTAGTAAAAGCCCGTCTTCCAGTAGCGCGCTTTGCTGCGTGTGCCCTCTGGCGGTACCACCAGTTGCACAGTGCCATCCGCCGCCCTGATAGCCAGCGCAGAAGCTTCCACCATATTGGTAGACTGCTCACGGTTGACGGGTATGCCGCCCAGCCACATCATGATGCCGCGAAATGGGGGCCTGAAAATACTGCTCTTGCCCATCCAGTACACGTTCAGACGCAACACAAATGCCACCATCAAGGTGTAGGGCAGATCCCAGTTGCTGGTGTGCGGCGCGGCGATTAGCACACACTTGGTTGCGTTGGCTGGCAAACTGCCTTGCACTTTCCAACCCGTCAGTTTAAGAAAGGCAATGGACAACCCACGAAACAGCGTGTTGACAACGGGCGTAGTGAAGATGGTGCGGTGCATCTGCCCAGTATCGCCGATGCCATGCGCTAGACCGTATGTAGTAGCACTAACGCCAGCCGCGATACGCTGAACCACACCGCCGCAGCACTTTTACGGTGCGCTTTGAACCGTAAATTTGGCGTCAGCTCCAGCGTCTGTAGGTACAAAGCTCCACTTTCTGGAATGAAACACAGCAACTGCTGGCCTATGCGCTATGGATATCAGAGCGCCTTGTACCGACTTAACATGGGCCAGCAACCGTTCGTACACGGTTTTTTCAGCTGCTTCGTCCAGTGCGCTGGTGGCTTCGTCAGCAAATACCCAGCGCGGTTTTTTCAGAAATACGCGGGCCAGGGCCAGGCGCTGCTGTTCGCCGCCAGAGAGCTTTTGACCCCAGGCGTCTTCGTCGTTCAAGCGGGTTTTAAGCTGCGGCAGCAAAGCTTCGTCCAGCGCAGCGCATAGTGCGTCGTCGGTGTACTTGGATGCCTCTTCCGGGTAGGCCAAGGCTATGCGCAAGGTGGCGTTGGGAAAGTAAGGGTGCTGGGGGATGAACATGGCCTGCGCGTCAAAGCCCTTGGGGCGCGCAATGCTGCCGTCGCTGCCCAGGTTGGTAAACGGCCAAATACCAGCGATGGCGCGAAACAGAGTGCTTTTGCCGCTGCCTGAGGGCCCGATGACGATGATGCTATCACCGGCCTGGGCGCTGAGCTCGGCGTGCTGCACAAGCTGGCTGCCGCCAGGCAAGCGCAGCGCCAGGTTGTGCAGCTGCAGTGTGTCAACAGCTATGGCAGGGTTTACCGTCGCTGCATTTTTAATAGTCTGTCCCGCAATAGTTGATTGAGCGGGGAGCCCGTTGTGTTGACTGTGTTGCGCCTCTATAGTGGCCAGTGAGGCTTCAAAACTGGTGAGCCGGTCAGTGGTGGCTTTCCACGCTGCGATGTTGGCGTAATTGTCTACCAGCCAGCTCAGCGCCTCTTGCACATAGCCAAACGCCGACACAATTTGCATGACTTGCCCCAGCTGAATGGCTCCGCTAAAAAACCGTGGGGCAGCGACAATAAAAGGAAAGATATTGGCCGCCTGCCCAAAACCGACGGTAAACCAGGTCAGGCGTTTTTCAGTGGCAATGAGCTTGACATAGTTTTTAAATACGTCGCTAAACCGCGTGTCCAGCGCAGTACGCTCCACTGTCTCGCCGTTGTCCAGCGCAATGGCTTCGCTGTATTCGCGCACCCGCACCATGTGGTGGCGGTAATCTGCTTCATAGCGCTGCTGGTTAAAGTTCAGCGCAATCAACGGACGGCCAATAAAGTGGGTGATCACGCTGCCCACGATGGCGTAGAGCACAGCCATCCACACCATCATGCCCTTCACTTCATAGGTGACGCCGCCGAGGGTGAACTCAAAGCCGCTGCTCAAACCCCACAAGATACCAATGAAGCTTAGCAAAGTAACCACTTGGTTCAAAAGACCCATGCTGAGCGCTACGCTGTCAGTGGTAAACAAATTAACGTCTTCTTGAATCCGCTGGTCAGGGTTGTCGGCCAGCAGCGGGGCGTCTTTGGAAAAACGCATCAGCTCCAGAGTGTAGAAGGCTTTGTGCGCCAACCAGCGCCCGGTGTAGTGCCGCGTCATCCAGGCGCGCCAGCGCACCTGCAGCAGTTGCGTCAGGTAAAACTTGTACACCTCGATAATCACGTAGGCAAAAGCCAAATAGGTAAAGCGCAACAACTGCTGCCAAAATACCTGCTGATTTTTGGCCTGCAAGGCGTCATAAAACACGCGGTACCAGTCGTTGATTTGCACCAACATGTAGACTGAGCCTAGATTGAGCAGCACGATCGCCAGCAGCAG
>JAYVDN010000342.1:0-3218 GCA_043749385.1 Polaromonas sp. | reverse complement strand
GCCACCATGAAAGGCGATATGCCCCCCTTGGCCCTGCCCACCAAAGAATACATGGAGCGCAGCAAAGCCATTTGGGAAGAGCTGGGCTTGCCCAAGCTGCGGCCCCAAGCGCCGTGGTTTGGCTACTCGCTGGGCGACTGGCTGCCGCAGTGGGACGCAGCGGCTAAGCGTGCGGCGACGGGGCAGTATTTGGAGAATGGCCGCATCAGCCACAAGCAGCAGCGTAATGATGTGAAGGCTGAAAGCAAATTTCGGCCTGAGTGATTGATTTGCTCTTCTTTTAATAGCTGGCTACGAGATACATACAATGGCAAACGCACAAAATAGCTTACAACCCCAGCGACTGATCGTCGGCATCAGCGGCGCGTCGGGCATCATCTACGGCGTGCGCATTTTGCAGGCTTTGCAGGGCACGGGGATTGAGACGCATTTGGTGATGAGCGACTCGGCCCGCATTACTTTGGGTGCTGAGATGGACCTGAGCATCAAAGACGTGGAGGCGCTGGCCAGTGTGGTGCATAACGCCAAAAACATCGGTGCCACCATATCGTCGGGCTCGTTCAAGACCATGGGCATGGTGGTTGCGCCCTGCTCTATTCGCTCGCTCTCCGAGATAGCCTACGGCATGACCACCAGCCTGCTGAGCCGTGCGGCCGACGTGGTGCTGAAAGAGCGCCGCCGCTTGGTGCTGATGGTGCGCGAAACGCCCTTGCACGCAGGCCACCTGCGCGCCATGACGCAGGCGGTAGAAAACGGTGCCATCTTGATGCCGCCCGTGCCTGCGTTTTACGCCAAACCGCAAAGCCTGGACGAGATGGTGAACCACAGCGTAGGCCGCTGCCTGGACTTGTTCGACATCGACACCAATCTGGTGGCGCGCTGGCCTGGCATGGGCAAAGCTGCTGCGCAATAAATCAAACCAAAGAGAAACTTCTGGACGCAGAGGACGCAAAGATGACGCAAAGTACGCCAAAGAAAACGCTCTACGTTTACTACAAAGTGCCGTTGATTGAGCACGCGGCGCTGCGACCCAAGGTAGAGGGTTTTCAGGAGCGCGTGCGTCAAGCCTGGCCGGGCTTGGTAGCTAACCTGTTGCAGCGCCCTGAACCTTCTGCTGAGGGCATGGAGACGTGGATGGAGATCTACCAGCACCCTGCTGGTGTGTCTGATGTGGCCATGGCCGCCATCGCCCAGCTAGCCATCGACATGGGATTGCCTGCGAAGCGCGCTGCTGAGATATTTATTCCTTTGCGGTAAGCCTATGCTTTGCATTTATGGTCGTGCTTATGTACGGCATCAGGCCTGCGGTGTTACTTCAGCTACGCGTCTGGCCCCCGTGCCGGCCTAGGGCCGGAGACTCCTTTATGCCGCTACGCTGAGTGCACCACCGACCAGCTCACGTACAAGACTTGACCTGCTCCCTCAATAGAATATCGCGGGAGCAGCTACTAAATAAATAGCGAATAGACATTCAATCAAACGCCTCAAACACTTCACCAACCCTGTCCATGCACTTGCGTTTTTGCTCTGCGCTGATAAAGCTGGCCTCAAAACTGTTGTGGGCTAGCTGGTACGCGTGCTGCGCCGTCAGGCCCGTGGCGGCAAAGGTTTGGGTAAAGTTGTCGTTCATGTAGCCGCCAAAATACGCAGGGTCGTCCGAGTTGACCATGGCGCACAGGCCCGCGCCCAGCAATGCGCCCAGGTTGTGCTGCGCCAGGCTGGGCACTACGCACAGCTTGAGATTGCTTAAGGGGCATACGGTAAGCGGTATACGGTCTTTGGCCAAGCGCTGC
Organism: Polaromonas sp.; assembly: GCA_043749385.1. GTDB lineage: Bacteria > Pseudomonadota > Gammaproteobacteria > Burkholderiales > Burkholderiaceae_C > JAAFIP01. The sequence goes on along the minus strand of JAYVDN010000342.1, from coordinate 1,425 downwards.
ATCAGCAGAGCGTCTTTGCTGGACTGCACGCCGTGGTCTATGCGCTCTACGTGCAGCACGTCCAGCGCGGCCCACACGTAGGCGGGTGGGCCCTCTTCGCCTGCGTGGGCTACCAGGTGAAAGCCCAGCTCTTTGCAGCGCTGGAACACTTTGGCAAACTTCTCTGGCGGGTTGCCCAACTCGCCGCTGTCCAGGCCTATGCCGATGAACTTATCGCGGTAGGGTAGCGCTTGCTCTAGGGTTTCAAAGGCGTCTTGCTCGCTCAAATGGCGCAGAAAACACAAGATGAGCGCGGCGTCTACACCCAGCTCGGCCTTGGCATTTACACAAGCGCGGTGCAGACCTTTGATCACCGTTTCCATCGCCACGCCACGCGCGGTGTGGGTTTGGGGGTCGAAAAATATCTCCGCATGCACTACGTTATCCATAGCTGCTCGCGCAAGGTAGGCGTGCGCCATATCGTAGAAGTCTTGCTCGGTAATGAGTACCGACGCACCGGCGTAGTAAATATCCAGGAAACTTTGCAGATTGGTAAATGCGTAGGCTTTGCGCAAGTCTTCCACACTGGTGTACGGAATTTTGATCGCATTGCGCTGCGCCAAAGCAAAAATCAGCTCGGGCTCCAGCGAGCCTTCAATATGGATGTGCAGCTCGGCCTTGGGCATGTGGCGCAGCAGCTGGGGCAGGCGCTCTGGTGCGATGGGTTTCACGGTCAGCATGTCAACACACTCCAAAAGTAATGCCGCTGTCCTGCAAATAGCGGCGGTAGGCGCTGGACGCTTTGTCAGCAGTGGTGTGCAGCTCGCTGCGCAGGTCCAGCGGCAAGCAGGCGGGGCTTTGGGATTCGAGCACCGGCTTGTCTTGCGCGAAGATGATGTTTTGAAATTCTTGCAGCACCGAGTCAGGGCTTTCATGGTCGGCCACTGCGTAGCTGAACCACACGCGGCTGCTCTCGGGGGTGATGGGGCAGATCCATAGCGCGATGGATTCGCGCCACTCTACCGCTTTGCCGTCGATCTCGGTGCTCCCCATATCAGGAACCTTAGTCAGCACAGCGCAGTAAGGCGAAATCACCTCGTAGGTATACGACACCTCGGCCCCGCGTTTGGCATGCACATTGCTCTGCGGTTGCCAGGCGCGGCAGCCCGTGGCTTTGATGCCGTGCAGCGTGCGCTCCATGCTGTAGTCGGCCATGGCCACCGTGTCACGCGCACCCAAATAGCCTTCATGCACAAAACCAAAATGCGCCATGTCCAGAAAATTCTCCACCACGCGCGGTGCGCTGGTGGCCACGTCATAGGGGCCGCACTGCACCGTGCGCAGGCGCTCGTCCGCGCGAAGGTGCTCCTCTTGCGAGGCACCCATTAGCGGCAGCGCCGTGCGCGCGGCGTCTAGCTGCACCCACACCAGCCCGTAGGCTTCGCG
>JAYVDN010000341.1:0-2047 GCA_043749385.1 Polaromonas sp. | reverse complement strand
CATCGGCCGGATGATGTGGTACTGCTTGCCCAGGGTGATCAAAATGTCTTCAATCACGTCGTTCAGGCCGAGGCCGCGCATGGTTTTGAGTTTGGCGCGCACTACTTCGGTGTTGCCAGCAGCCGCTACTTCCATATCGACTCCGGTGCCAGACTGGCCCAAAATCATACCGCTGGAAGAGTCTACCAATGCAGCGCACACAGCGCCGTCGCAAGACATCAGGTCTTGTAAACCTTGGTTAATTGTTGCCATAAAAAATCCTCAATCAAACGCCAAAATAGAGGTTTACAGTCAGCGCGGCGTAGGTACGGTGACTGCAAGTTAAAAATAGATATGAATTTATCTACAGTTTTTTCAAATTTGCTTTTGCTTTATAGGCATCGATGGCGCTGCGCAAAGACGGTAGTTCGCGTATCCAATCGCTCCATACCATGCCCGGGCTTACTGCCACGCACACCAGTATCAAGCCGCGCTCTTCATCGCAAGGGATCAGGCTGATCACCCGGTGGGCATAGTTGTATGACGCAAATTTGAGCGCGCCCATCATGTCCCGCCGCGTGGCGACTCTATTTTGGGTGCGCCAAAATTCTACGGCGGCTTCGCCCACGCTTTCCATCTCGGTGAGCTGGCCTGCAAAATGCCAGACCATACCCGTATCTGCCTCGACCAATGCGCAGCCCTGAATGCCATTGAAACTGGCAAGTTTTTGCAGAATGTTGGTAATCGTCTGCATTGCTAAGAATTCACCAAACTCAATGCTGCTTGCTTTGCAAAGTAAAGCACCTGGCCTGCCACAGCGTCGCTACCCGTCACGATGCACAGCGTGAGCGGGTGGGTAGGGTGACGGGCTTGCAAAATCAAGATGAGGCCTTCGGCGGCATCTACCATCACATAGTTGCAGGCTCCCAGCTGGCTTTCTTCGCCCACCAGCGCGCCCAAGGCCGAAAACGAGCTGGCCATGGCCGAAAGCCTGGATACCTGGGTATTGTTTTCTACGCGGGCAGCGACTTCAAAACCATCCTCGCTGCAAATAACAACGGCCTTGGCGCCCTTGACCTCGCGCATCACGTGGTCCACAGCAGCGTCGCTCATCGCTTTCAGATGGGGATTTATCGTCATCTTTTTAATTCCTCACTTTTGCTTCTAGTTGAAGCATCAATAGTTCCAGCAATTGCATCACTTGGCTGGCATCGCGCACGTCGATGGGCAGCACGGGGCATAACACGCCCTGTGCCTGCAGGTGGGTGGCAAATTTCTCCAGATCGGGGGTGGGGTGGGTGTCTGTTCGGCCAATCGCAACCACACAGGCGGTTTCCTGGATCAGTTTTTGAAACCCGGCAAGGTACACGTCCAAGTCGGCCACCGGGTCTGGACGGCGGTTGTCTACCAAGATGACAATACCTAGTGCGCCACGGGCCAAAATTTGCCACATAAAGTCAAATCGCGCTTGCCCAGGCGTGCCATACAGGCGCAGCTTATCGCCACCCTCCAGCGTCAGTTCGCCGTAGTCAAGCCCCACGGTGGTCGTATCTTTGCCCAAGCTGGGGTCTGAGTTGCGCACGTCCGTGCTCATGGGCGGTATTTCACTGACCGCAGAGATGGCTGTGGTCTTGCCCGCGCCAGCAACGCCGGTAAACAGTATTTTGTGTTCCATCAGCTCGGCGTCGGATTCTTCAAAGTCAACCGATTTCTGATGCGCGCAAACAGGCTTAGTTTTGCGGTGGCTGAAGCAGTCAAATCCGCCGCGCGTTGATTCTCTGCCGCTTTTTGCGCAGGTAAAGGAGCCAGGGCCGTGACGATCAGGCCTTCAGCTTTAAGAACCGCTAAAAAATCCACACAGTAGGCTTGTGTAAGCTGAGAGCGCTCCATAATTTCAGCCATGGTCAGTGGGCGGCCCAGCATGATGGTGGACAGCCGAATGCGCTGGCCATTGCCCAGCAAATGAATGTTGGGCCAGCGTATCAATTGATACGACTCGGTCGTTGAAATGGCTGTGTGGGATCCGGGGGCAGTCTGCACCTTGAGTGGCTTTGCCAGTGCAACTGTG
>JAYVDN010000340.1:0-6760 GCA_043749385.1 Polaromonas sp. | reverse complement strand
CCTTTACGGGCTTGGTGTCCCACGGAGTAAACGGGCTGTGCATAACTTTCTGAAACTTTCACTTGAACTCCCTGAGACTAAGCATACAAGGAGTCGCCGGCCCTAGGCCGGCACGGGGGACAGCCGCGTAGCCGTACACACCAAGCGCCTGGGCGTACAAACCTCGCTACCCACAAACCTCGGCGCATACAAACCTCGGCGCATACAAGCACCCGGGCGCACAAAATCAACAGCCCAAAGATTACGTTTAGGTAAATGCATTATGATTAGTAAAACCCCAGGAGCCTGCCATGCACGCCGTACACGCTGCCTCATCCCAAGCCATTTCCACACAAGCCGCCCTGCCCCCACCCGCCAAAGTGCAGCAACTGCACCACTACGCCTACCGGGCGCGCGATGCCGAGGAAACGCGGGTGTTTTATGAGGACATTTTGGGCTTGCCCATGTACCACATCATCCAGAGCGACATTGTGCCCAGCACGGGGGAATACTGCCCGTACACGCACTTCTTTTTTCGCCTGCAAGACGGTAGCTTTATCGCGTTCTTTGACCTGGGCGACGACGAGGCTGCCCTGCCCAGCCCGAACACGCCCAAGTGGGTCAACCACATCAGCTTTCGGGTGGACACTGTCCAAGACCTGGAGGACATGAAAGCGCGGCTGCAGGCCCATGGTGTGGAGGTGCTGGGCGTAACGGACCACCATATTTTTAAAAGCATTTACTTCTTTGACCCCAACGGCATCCGTATGGAATTTACCGCGCAACTGGCCGATGCCTTCCAGATGCTGCAAGAGAGCAAAACGGCGCATGCCCGTCTGGACGAATGGACGGCGCGCAAACAGCAGTGGCGCAAAGACCGCGCGGCAGGCAAAGCGGACAAACTCAAGCCGCAGCAAAATGACCGGCCAGAGTTGCTCAAGCCGTAGCACCTTAAGCTGGCTAAAAAGCAAATGCAAGGGTTCCTCAAGTCACTATATATTTAGTAGCTGCTCCCGCGATATTCTATTGGGCTAAAGCCTGTTTTAACATCCAAATACAGCATATCCATGGCATTGACCAATGCACCCACCCCGCCCAGCGCCTACGCCGGCACTGCGCACACCAACGACTACCAGTTCAGCCAAGGCACGGGCTATGTGCTGCCCGAATACGCGGCTGTGGTACCCGACGCAGTGCGCACAGGCAAGGCAGAGCACCACCGCATTCTGATCGTGGGCGGCGGCATTACCGGGCTGACTTTGGCCTGCTCGCTCGCGCAATTGGGCGTGGACTGCGTGTTGCTGGACGAAGACAACACCGTGGGGGTGAAGGGCGCGTCCAGCCGGGGCATTTGCTATACGCAAAGGTCGCTGGAGATTTTTGACAAACTGGGGATTTTTGAGCGCATCCAGGCCAAGGGCATTCAGTGGAGCGTGGGCCGCACGTTTGCGGGCAAAGACGAGGTGTACAACTTTGATTTAAAGCAGCAAACAAACTTCTCGCTCAGCCAGCAGCCCGCGTTTATCAACATCCAGCAGTTCTACAACGAAGGCTATTTGGTCGACCGCATTACCGAGCTGGGCCATGCGCAGATACGCTGGAACAACCGCGTGACACAGTTGAGCAATGACGAAGGCGTAGCTACATTTACCGTAGCTACTCCCGCAGGTGAATACAGGGCTACAGCCGATTATGTAGTGGATGCTACGGGATCTAAAAGCCCGTTCAGGCAATGGCTGAACGTGGGCGTGAAGGCCAAGAAGGGCGACGACCGTTGGTGCATTGCCGACGTGCGCTTTAACACCCGCCCGCCCACCGAGCGGCACACGTGGATAGAAGCACCCTTTAACGACAACCGCGCCGTGTGGCAGCACCTGATGGCCGACGATGTGTGGCGCATCGACTACCAAATGGCCCCCGATGCCGACCCTGAATACGTGAGCAGCGAGGCCCAGGTGCGCGAGCGACTGGCCAAGCAGTTTGGCCCCGACACGCAGGTGGACATTGTGTGGGTGGGGCCGTATGCCTACCGTAGCGAATGCGTGGACAGCATGTGTGTAGATCTCGGCGCGTACGCGGCGCGGGACAGCGCGCAACAGCCGCTACACAGCACGCAAAAATTGCTGCAAAACAAACATCCTGGCCAGCAACCCGCGTCTCACGTCTTCCTGATCGGCGACAGCGCCAAAGTGGTCAGCCCCTTTGGCGCGCGCGGCGGCAACACCGGCATAGCCGACGCTGACAACCTGGCCTGGAAGCTGGCCGCCGTGGTGCAAGGCCACGCCGCCCCCGCGTTGCTAGCAAGCTACCACCCCGAGCGCCACGAGGCCGCCACCACCAATGTGCAGGTCACCAACCGCACCGCCCGCTTTTTGCGCCCCGCCGACGGCGTGGAGCGGCTGTTTCGCACCGCAGTGATCGGCCTGGCCAAGCAGCACCCCTTTGCCCGCGCTTTGGTCAACACCGGGCGCATGGCGGTAGCCAACCCGTACGCGGCCTCGCCTTTGACAGACGCGGCGCTGCAACTGAGCATCTCGGTGCAAAACGTGGCGCTGCAGTGGGCTAATGGGCCCCCAGCCTGCCTCAACGACCTGCTGCGCTGGGCAGGTACGCGCCCCCTGCTGCTGGTGTTTGGCGACGCGAGCGGCAGCCTACCCAGCAGCGCCATCGCCAAGCTGCGGGCCCTGGCCAGCGCCAGCAACTTGCGCGTAGTGCATGTGGTACCCCAGCGCAGCCAAGCGCAGGTGCGTGAGACGGTGATCGACGCACACGGCCTGCTTGCCAGCGCCTGCGGCCTGCCTGCTGCCACGCCTGCAGCGCCCAGCGCGCCCGCGCATAGCAGCCAAGCCAGCTCTGTCTGCCAATGGGCCTTGCTGCGGCCCGACAGCTACTTGGCCGCGCGGGGTAACCAACTGGGCGCAGCGCTGGTAAGTGCCGTCGCCCGTTGCGCCGGCCAGTCTGCCCCAGGAGCGCCCGCATGAGCCCTGCCGCCCTGGACCCCCAGCTCACCGACGCCGACGGCTTTTATGAAGCCCTGCTGGACGCCCACACCGGCCTGAGCACCGAGCAATCCGCCTTGCTCAACGCCAGGCTTATCTTGCTGCTGGCCAACCAAATTGGCGACGCCAAGGTGTTGGCACACTGCATCGACCTGGCCAAACCAGGCACCGGCTCTGCAGCTTGACATCGGTGCTCACGGCCAATCGCAGCGCCGCCGAAGGCACCGTTCAGAAATCACAACTCCCTTTAAACGCGCATTTCAGAAGCGCTTTACGTGACTAAAGCACGCCGCTTTAGAAAGAACTCTCTAAGCAACTCCAAGTGAGACCTTTAAACTTCAAGCACAACAAAAGCGGTTCTGAAACCAACAGAGCAGCCATGTCAAACCCGTCCACAAGACGAATTTGGAGTTTTTTAAATGCTGATGACCCCGCGCCAAGTACTGAGCTTCCCACTGTCCCGCGCCCTCGGCGGCGAGGCTGGCAGCGGTAGTGCTTCTATCGCCGACGACGCGGTGCCTAAGCACAAAGGCAAGCTGCCTATCGAGCAGATCAAACAGCGCATGGAGCTGGTATTGCACGATGTAGATGGCTCCGCCGCTGCGGGCATGCTGTACAAAATCCGCGCAGCCCGCAGCGTCAACGATCTGTGGATGCTACGCAGCGACCTGTACCAGGTCGTCGCCGTGGCGCACAACCAAACTGAGGCTGCACGCCGCATCAACAGCCTGCTGCCGAGCTTTGATCAATGGATTTCTACAAAGCAACTCAGCGCAATTTAAAATGAATCGCTATATTTTAAATAGCTACTCCCGCGACATTCTATTGGTCCACAGGCCGATTAGTGACTCAAAACTAGCCGCCACACCCCCGGATAATTATGGGTAACGCCGCGCAATAGACTCGGCCACGCACACCGGTTTAGCAGAGCCCTCGCGCTCAATCGTCACTTCCCAGGCCATCTGCACGCCGCCCTGCTCTATCGGGTCGCAGGCCAGCAGCTTGAGCTTGGCACGCAGGCGGCTGCCTACGGGCACGGGCGAGATAAAGCGCACCTTATTCAGGCCGTAGTTCACACCCATGCGGCTCTCGGTGATGGCGATAGCGCTCTCAAAAAACTTCGGGATGAGGGACAGCGTGAGAAAGCCATGCGCTATCGGCGCGCCAAAGGGCCCAGCCTTGGCGCGTTCTACATCCACATGGATCCACTGCTGGTCGCCGGTGGCATCGGCAAACTGCTGGATCTGCTGTTGGGTAATGGTGGTCCACTCACTGGTGGCCACTTCTTGGCCTAGGCAGGCAGCTACGTCGGATAGGGTTTGGAAAGTTTTCATAGAGGCGGTTGGTTTTTGGATTTTTATCGGAGATTTATTTGTCCAGCCATTTGCACAGGCTCTGCCATTGCTCCAGGTCTTTCTCTACCCGGCTAGGCGCTACGTCAAACAGGGTCAGGCCACGCGCGGCCAGGTGGATGTAGTTTTGCGTGTCACGCAAAGTGGCCAGCACGGGCAGGCCCAGGGTGGCCACAAACTCTTGCAGCTTGTCAGCAGACAGGGTGCGGCTGTCCACCCGCATGGCCACCAGGCCCACTTCCAGCTTGCCCGCTTGGCGGTGCTCGGCCAGATCGTCTAGAAACTTGCGAGTGGCAAATATGTCGAACACGCTGGGTTGCAGCGGCACTATCACTTTATCGGCCAGCTTCATCACGTCTTTAAAGCGCCAGCCGTGCAGGCCGCCGGGGGTGTCTAGCACCACATGGGTGGTGCCCTTGGGTGGCTTGGCGATCACGTCTTCGGTAATGTCCCAGGTGCTGATGGGCCGCGCAGCCGGGGGGCGCAAGCCCAGCCACAGCTTGGTGGACTGCTGCCGGTCCGCGTCGCCCAGCATGACCTTGTGGCCTTTGGAGGCCAAATAGCCCGCAATATTGGTGGCCAAGGTGGACTTACCGACCCCGCCTTTGGGGTTTGCAACAACGATCACGGGCATAGCACTCTCCGGTGGAATATGGTGTGCTTATGTTACCGAGTTTCAGCGGCGCTGAGAAAAAGAGTTTTTCCGGGGGCTGTGTATATGCGATGCGCGCAGGCCAGGCGATAGGCGCAAAAAAAGCTGCCAAAGCAGCTTTTTATGTGTTTTAGGCCTCAAGCCCTTTAGAATATAGCGGGAGCAGCTACAAAATAAATAGCACCTTGCAAACAGCAGAAGATCAACGGAACTTAGACTGCGGTACCACTTTCAGGTCGCCGTCCAGCGAGCTGATGTATTTGGCCAGCTCTTTCATCTCGGCGTTGCTGAACTGCTTGGCAATGCCGCCCATCACGCCATTGGCGCGGCCCACTTTGGCCAGGCCTTCGGTTTTGTAGGACTTGAGCGCAACGGTCAAGTAGTCGGCATGCTGGCCGGCGAGTTTGGGGTAGCTGGGGTCAATCGGCTTGGCAAAGTTAGCGCCATGGCAAGAAATGCAAGCGCCTTTGGTGAGCAAGCTGGCTACGGCGGCGCTGGGCTCTTTGCCAGCTTTCTCGGGCAGCGTAGCGCCCTCAACCTTGCCGTGCACCGAGTAGTAAGCCGCCAAATCGGCCATGTCTTGCTCGCTGAGCGAGGCGGCAATGGACATCATGGTGGGGTGCTTGCGCTCGCCTTTTTGGTAGGCCAGCAGGGCGTTGCTGATGTATTTGGCACCTTGGCCTGAGATCATCGGCACTTTGTACACTTCGGGGAAGCTGGCTTGATAGCCCTTGATACCGTGGCAGCCGATACACATGGCGGCTTTGGTTTTGCCGCTGTCGGCGTTACCCTTGATCTCCTGCGCCACAGCTTGCGTAGTGCCCAGCAAGGAGGCGGTGGTCACCAAAGCGACGAAAATAGCAGATACCGAGGTCAAAAACTTGTTCATTTTGCGTACAGAATATAGGTAGGCAGACAAGAGCACGCGCCCTTGCAGTTAACCCGCAATTATATCCGGCCAAACCCTTACCCCTTCCCATCTACCGTCAAGATATTCTCACCATGAAATTCCAAGGCTCCCAAAACTACGTCGCCACCCAAGACCTGATGCTGGCTGTCAACGCCGCCATTACCCTCAAACGCCCGCTGTTGGTCAAAGGCGAGCCCGGCACCGGCAAAACCATGCTGGCCGAAGAAGTGGCCGAGGCCTTGGGCATGCCGCTGTTGCAATGGCACATTAAAAGTACCACCAAAGCGCAGCAGGGCCTGTATGAGTACGACGCTGTGTCGCGCCTGCGCGACTCGCAGCTGTCCACCATCGACGGCAGCGACAAGGTCAAAGACATTCACAACTACATTGTCAAAGGCGTGCTGTGGCAAGCCTTTACCGCCGACAAACCGGTGGCCCTGCTGATCGACGAGATCGATAAGGCCGACATAGAGTTTCCCAACGACCTGCTGCGCGAGCTGGACCGCATGGAGTTTTATTGCTACGAAACGCGCGAGCTCGTGAAAGCGGTGAACCGCCCGCTGGTGTTCATCACCTCCAACAACGAAAAAGAGCTGCCCGACGCTTTCTTGCGCCGCTGCTTCTTCCATTACATCAAGTTTCCCGATGCCGACACGATGAAGCAGATCATTGATGTGCACTTTCCGGGCCTGAAAAAAGAGCTGCTGGCCGCCGCCATGAAAACCTTCTACGACGTGCGCAACCTGCCCGGCCTGAAGAAAAAGCCCTCTACCAGTGAGCTGCTGGACTGGCTCAAACTGCTGATGGCCGAGGACATCCCGCTGGAAACCCTGCAAAACCAGGACAACAAAGTCTCCGTGCCGCCACT
>JAYVDN010000339.1:0-9473 GCA_043749385.1 Polaromonas sp. | reverse complement strand
CGGGGGCAGCTATAGAAAACATAGTAATCCAGTACGCCAGCGAGATGACGCTGCATGTGAAAGTTGCCGACGCGACCTTCGCCGCACTGCAAAAGCATTTTGACACCACGCAGATTGTGGAGCTCACGTCGGCTATTGCTACCTACAACATGGTGGCGCGATTTTTGGTGGCGCTGGGAGTTTCACCGGAGTAGGTTTTTAGATTCACGCTGAGTTGGTTGCAGCTTATCAAGTGGCTAATATGTATAGCGACTGCTGTGCAGACCTTGCTGATACCGTGACGCCCGCTGATAGTTGCAGTAGTTAGGTGTTCATACACGATGCTCTCCGATCCTTGGCTTAATCGTTGGTTGCCCTTAGTGCGGGAACGCGCGCGCTCGGACCCGGTGCTCGAGATCGGTTGTGGCCATGGAGAGGACACCGTCACTCTTGCCGACGCAGGCTTGAGGGTTTATGCATTTGATCTGTCTCGGGTTGCAGTTGGCATAGCCAAAGTCCGAGTGCCGTCTGCCGTGGTGGAGTGTCGAGATACGCGGGACCCATTGCCCGATCAAACCCGAAACTTGGGCGTCATCGTCGCCAGTCTATCTTTGCATTACTTTACTTGGTCTGAGACTAGAACCATCGTGGAGCGCATTCGCTCTACATTGCGTCCCGGTGGCATTCTGCTATGTCGGCTCAATTCCACTCAGGATCATAATTTTGGAGCTAGCGGACATCCCGCACTCGAACCCAACTTCTTCCTTGTCCAGGACGAACCCAAGCGGTTCTTCGACGAGACTTCTATCGAGTCGTTATTTTCTGAAGGTTGGAATAAACTCTCGCTAGAGCATTTTGTCACCAGCAAATACATCAAGCCGAAGGCGCTGTGGGAGGTGGTGCTTGAGCGCAAAGACACCTAGTCTCCATGATCGGCGCTCCCTGTCCGGCGGGCGGGCTGTTCAAACCCGTCTAAATAATGTGACAGGGTGGGTTCGTCTCGATGAAAATTTTGGAGAAAGGCGCGCGGTGCATGCGCTGGCTTTGCGTTGCCGAATTTCGCGCGTGTTTTCGTAAAAATTTTGCAGCGGGATAACCCGCCCTGAGTCCAGCTTGGCCGGAGATAACCTTTGAACCGCTGTCGACTCTACCACTAGACTGCGTCGCGCAAACCGCCCTCACACCTGCCCTCTCCCGCAGGCGGGAGAGGGAGTAAAGATGATCAATCCGCCTTGATGCCGTTGTCCTTCACCACCTTAGCCCAAATATCCATCTGCTTGCCAATGTACGTGCGCGCTACCTCAGCGGTGCCGCCGACGATGTCGATGCCTTGGGCGTCCAGTTTCTTGGCAATATCGGGGGTCTTCAATGCTTTGTTCACTTCCTCGTTCATGCGCTTCAAAATCTCTGGCGGGGTTTTGGCAGGAGCCAAAATAGCCCACCACGCCGGTGCGTCAAAACCCGTAATACCGCTCTCTGCCATCGTGGGCACGTTGGGCAAATCAGGGCTGCGCTTGCTGGTGGTGACCACCAGGGGGCGCATGCGGCCGCTGTCGATGTGCGGCTTGGTGACAAAGACTGAGCCAATCGACAAAGGCACATGGCCTGCAACGGCGTCGTTCATCAGCGGGCCGCCGCCTTTGTAGGGAATGTGCTGCCAGTCCAAGCCGTTGTTTTTGCCTATCAGGGCCATGGCCAAGTGGCCTAGCGAGCCGCTGCCTATGGTGCCGTAGCTGACGTTTTTCTTGGCCTTGGCTGCGGCCAATACGTCGGCAAAGGTTTTGTACTCGCTGCCCACGTTGGTGGCCACCACCATGGGGGCGGTGCCGATCAGCGCGATGGGTTCTAAGTCTTTGCGGGTATCGAAACTCATGTTAGGTATCAAAGCCGGGTTCACCGCGTGGGTGTCAAACACCACCGCGTAGGTGTAGCCATCGGCTGCGGCCTGCGCCACTTGGGCGGTACCAATCGCGCCCGATGCGCCGCCTTTGTTCTCCACGATCACGCTTTGGCCTAGCTGGGTTTGCAGTTGCAGCGCCAAGATGCGGCCAACCTGGTCGGTGGAGCCGCCAGGCGGGAATACGACCACCAATTTGATCGGTTGCTTGGTAGGCCAAGCTTGCGCCAAGGCCTGCAAAGGGAAAGCGGCAGCGGCGGCTACGGCCAAAGTTAAAACCCACATTTTTTTCATACAGTTTCCAGTGAAAAGAGCCAGCAAAATGGCCAGCAAAAAACCCCTTGAAAATGCTTGGGGTGTGCTGTGGTCAACGCTCAAACGCCCAACCTTGTTGGCGCTTCAATTTTACGGATGCCTGTTTGTGCACTAGCTGGTATTTTTACGTATCCATTTTTGCTGCATCCAGCGTATAAACCCGCGCGCCATGCGGTTGTCGGTGATGACCGAGCCTTTTTGCAGCACCTTGGGTGTCTCTGCTAAATGAAAGCCGTCAAACTTTTCGTTGCTGCCGCCCATGCCCACCAGGGGCCAGTGGCGGCGCGCGGTGGGTGCGGCCCCGTCGATCTTCAAACAGGCACCACTGACAAAGGCGGCAGCGGGTGAGAGCAGGTAGCAAATGGCGCTGGCCACCTCGCTCTCGGTGCCTAGGCGCTGCAAGGGCACGTCTTCGTGGATGCGGCGAATCAGCGGGCTCATGATGCTGGGGTATTTGTCCATGCCGCTGGTGGCAATAAAACCTGGGGCCACCGCGTTGGCGCGGATGGGGGCCCACTCCAAGGCCATGGTTTCGGTGAGCGAGAGCATGCCTGCCCGGGCTGCGCCGCTGTGCCCCATGCCTGGCACGGCACCCCAAATGTCCATGATGATGTTGACCACTGCGCCTGATTTTTGCAGCCGCATGGCCTGGTTGTAGCACTCGCGCGCCATCAAAAACCCGCCGGTTAAATTGCTGCGCACCACCGCATCAAAACCCTTGGCGCTGATGCGGTGCAGCGGCGAGGGAAACTGCCCACCCGCGTTGTTCACCAGGCCATCGATACGGGCAAAGCGCGCCACGATCTCGCCCACCACCGCCTTGACCCGCTCTTCATCGCGAATGTCGGCCCCATAACACGCCGCTTGGCCCTGCACCTGCTCTATCTCTTGCGCTACTTTTTGCAGCTTGTCTAGCGTGCGGCCTACCAGCACCACCTGCGCGCCCAGGCTGGCCAGCTCATGCGCGGTGCAGCGGCCCATGCCCGAGCCTGCGCCGGTGATGACGATGACCTGCCCGTCAAACAGGCCCGCGCGGTAAATGCTGCGGTACTGCGCAGGCGGCGAATGGGGTAGAGAGTTTTTTGTCTCGGGCATATTTTTTTAAAACCTACGTCACACGCTGGGCCAGCTGCCCCAGGCCATCCAGCAAAGCTTGGGGCTTGACTGGCTTGACCAAGAGTATCAGGCTATGGCGCTGCGCTGCGTCCCGCACCTCGCTGCTGGTCTCGCCCGTCATCAGCAAAGCGGGCACGCCCAAGTGCAGCAGGCTATCGGCCAGCTCCAGCCCAGTCACGCTGTGGGGCAGGCGCACATCGCACACCGCGATGCAAGCTTGACTGGCCAGGTGCATGGCTTGCTCTGCATGCGTGGCGTGCAGCATGGGTAGTTGCAGGTCAGCGAAGAGTTGCTTGAGCGCCTGGCTGACCAGCTCGTCGTCTTCTACCAGCAGCACGGCCTTGCCACTGGTTTGCAGCGTTTGGCGCAGGCTGGCGGGTACCAGTAGCGGCGCTTGTGTGTCTGGCGCATACAGCTTGCTCGCTTCAAATTTGCCGCTTTGGCTGTACTGCGAAGGCTCGGGCTGGGCCCTGGACAGCAGCACCGTCATGCAGGTGCCCGCGCCGGGCGCTGAGCGCAGGCGCAGGCGCCCCTGCATCAGCTCCACAAAACGCTTGGCAATGGCCAGCCCCAAGCCCAGGCCCTGCTCACGGTCACGCTCGGGGTTGCTTAGCTGCACAAACTCCTCAAACACCTGGCTCTGCGATGCCGTGGCAATTCCGGGGCCCGCATCGCGCACCTGGATGCGCCAGAACGCACCCGCAGGGCGCAGCGCCAGCACAATGCGGCTGTCTTCGGGGGAGAACTTGATGGCGTTGTCCAGCAGATTGGACAGTACCCTTTTCAGCATCAGCAGGTCGGCCCGCACATAGCGCTCGGCTGCCACCAGGGCCACGATGCGGATGGACTTTTTCTCGGCGGTGACGCTGTGCTGCAGCACCAGGCCGCGCACCAGAGGAGCCAGCTCTAAGGTGGTAAGTTCGGCCTCCAGGCTGCCCGAGTCCATGCGGGTGAGGTCTAGCACCTGGGACAGCAGGCCGTCCAGTGCATGCCAGGACTGGTAAATGCCGTCTACCGCTTTTTTCGGGCGCTCGCCTTGTGCGGCGTTGTGCGCGGTATCTTGCAACAAGGCCAGGTACAGGCCAATGGCATGCACAGGCTGGCGCAGGTCATGGCTCACAGCGGCAAAAAAGCGCGCCTTGGCCAGCCCCACCGCCGCCACCGCGTCAGCCGCCGCCTCGGCCCGCTGGCGCATGGCCGCTTGCTCTAACAGTACCGCCTGCTGCTTGTAGCCCATCATGGCCAGGGCAGTCACTATCAAGTAGCCGCCCAAGCCCAAACTCAGATACAGCAAGCCCTCCTCAAACACAATGTAGCGGGTAGCCACTGGCAACATAGCCAGGCCCGCACTCACCGAGCCGCGCCAGTTGTCACCGGCATATTGCATGGCATTGAGCGCACCAATGGTCACCACACAAGTGGTAAGCACACCTTGCATTCCCAAGTTGCCAGGCACATACAAAAAGTATGCCGCCGACCCCATGCACGCCATGTTGATCCAGTACAAAAACCGATACCCGCGTATGCGGCGCTGCAATGGCCACGCATGCAATAGCTGGCGCGACTCGACCCAAAAAAACACCGCACCCGACACCCATACCAGCGCTATCCAGGTCAATGGCATCCACAAGGGCAGGTAGGCCATGAAATAACTGGCCATCAAGGCCTCGCCAGTCTTGAGCACTACCAGGATACCCAGCGTGGTGGCCAAGTCTTGGGGCTCAAATGCTGGCGCGTCGGCTACGCTGCGGGCAGGCGGCTGCGGCTGCGGCTGCGGCTGCGGCTGCGCGGGCGGGCGGGCCTGCATGCCGTGGGGGTCAAAAGCTGTGGGGTTCATCGAGTCGGAGTTTATCCTTTAGCGTCCATCCTTGAGACCATGCCCTGGCGCACACCCTATGCCATGCGTTTGGCCAAGCGCCCCAGGCCATCGAGCAAGGCCTGCGGTTTCACCGGCTTGACCAGCAGCATCAAGCCATGGCGCACAGCCGCATCGCGCACCTCCACACTGGTCTCACCCGTCATCAGCAGCGCGCCTATGCGCATCTGCGTCAGGCCCACGGCCAGCTCCAGCCCGGATGTATTGCCGGGCAGGCGCACGTCGCACGCAGCCAGGCACGCGCGGTGGGCCAGTGGCATCGCCGCCACGGCGCTGGTGGCGTGCACTACCGGTATGTCCAGGTCTTTCATCAGCTGGACAATCGCCTGCGCCACCAGCATGTCGTCCTCCACCAGCAGCAACCCTTTGCCGGTGCCGCGCAGCACTGCGCGCAGGCTGTCCGGCACCAGCAAAGGCTCAAGCGGCATGAGCACTTGCGGTTGGCTCAGCATAAATTTGCCGCTGCTGCTGTAGTCCTCTTCTTGTGGCCAGACCTTGGGCAGCAGCACCGACATGCAGGTGCCTTGGCCGGGGGCTGAGCGCACACTCAGCGTGCCGTTCATCATCTCTACAAAGCGCTTGGCAATCGCCAGGCCCAGGCCCATGCCCAGGGCGCGGTCGCGCTCGGGGTTATTAAGCTGCACAAACTCTTCAAACACCTTAGCCTGCTCGGCCACTGCAATGCCCGGCCCGGCATCGCGCACCTGCACGCACCAGTGGGCGCCCACCGGCCGCGCGGCCACCACAATGCGCGCGTCTTCGGGCGAGAACTTGATGGCGTTGTCCATCAAATTGGACAGCACCCGTTTGAGCATCAACAGGTCGGCCAGCACATAGCGCTCGGGCGGCACCATGGCCACTATGCGTATGCCTTTTTTCTCGGCGGCTGCACTGTGCTGCACCACCAGGCCGCGCACCAGGGGGGCCAGGTCCACCACGGCCAGCTCTACTTGCAGGTTGCCTGCGTCCATGCGGGTGAGGTCCAGCACCTGGGAGAGCAAATCGTCCAGTGCCTGCCACGAGTGGTAAATACCCTCCACCGCCTGCTGGTCACGCCCGCCTTTTCGGCTTTGCAGCAAAGGGGCCAGGTACAGGCCGATGGCGTGCACGGGCTGGCGCAGGTCGTGGCTGACGGCGGCAAAAAACCGGGCTTTGGCCAAGCCTACCGTAGCCACCGCGTCTACCGCGTCTTCGGCGCTGCGGCGCAGCTGGGCCTGCTCTACCAAGGCGGCTTCCTGCTTTTTGCCCAGCATGGCCAGCGCCAACACCACCATAAAGCCGCCCACACCCATCAGCATCTGAATCCACTGGCCCTCAAACAGCAAGCGCACAGAGCCCGGCGCTATCACCATCAACGCACCCAGCGAGCCGCGCAGGTTGTTGCCTGCAAAACGCATCACACTCAGCGCGCCAATCGTCACCAGGCACACTGCCAGCACGCCCTGCATCGCCAAATTGCCAGGCACATACAAAAAGTACGCCGCCGAACCCAAAGCCACAAAGCTGGTGTAGAAAGCAAACTGCTCAATCGCCGCAATACGCTCCTTGCCTGCGCCCTGAGCGCTGGAAACCTTAAGCGCCGTGAAATGCACCGCCTCACAGGTCCACACCAAGCTGAGCCACGCCAGCGGCATCCATAGCGGCAAAGCCAGCACAAAGAAGCCTGCAATCAGGATTTGACCGGCTTTGAACACCAGCCACACCCTCAAATTGGTGGCCAGATCCTGCGGGTTGTACAGCGCATCGGGCGGGGCAACGGCAAACCCCTCACCGTGCAATGGGGCGCGGGCGGTGCCAGGCCGTTTACTCATCAAACCTCGCCGCCTGCGTACGGTTGTTCACCTTGAGGGACTTGAAAATCTCGCTCATATAGTTCTTCACCGTCCCCTCCGACAGGCCCAGCTCGTGGGCTATCACTTTGTTGCTCTTGCCCTCGCGCAGCAGCTCGCGCACTGCCGCCAAGCGCGGGGCCAGCAGATCGGGGCTGCGCGCCGCCTCGGGGGCTGCGTCACTCACCTCACCTATTTTGTCGCGCGCCAAGGCGGCTTTAAGCGCCGTGTGCATGCAGGCAGCGCTGCCGTTTTTGGGCACAAAGGCATACACCGTAGGCAGCGCCAGCGCCTTGCGCACCACGTCGGGCGAGGAGTATGCCGAGACAATCACCAGCGGCAACTGCGGGTGCGCCTTGACAATGGCCTGCAGCCCATCGCCCTGCTCTGAGCCCGGCATGTGCAGGTCCACCACGGCAGCGGCCAGCTGGGGGCAGGCCATCAACTGCGCGCGCAGGCTGGCGTAGTCTTTGGCCTCTACAAACGACAGCCCAGGGTCTAGCTGGCCAATCAGCAGCTTGAGCCCTTCACGCACCAACTGGTGGTCATCAGCAATTAGAATTTTCATAGTTCCGCCACTTGGATTGACCGACAAACGCCCAGCGTTGCATCTCACGCCACACCACACGGGCCGCCCGCCAACCACATTTGCACATACGCCATCGTAGACGCTAAGCGGACCGCGCACCAGTTGTCTTTAGTCATGTATCTTTCGGTGGGCCACTGCGCTATGGCGGAGTGAAAACGCTGCTTTAGGGGTTTTCAATTGCTATCACTATAAGAGCTGCTACCGCGATATTCTATTGGTCTGCAGGCTGATTAGTATCTTAAAAACAGCTGAAAACAGCCGTTTATAGAGCCTGCGCCGCTTTTGCGGGGTAAAAATCGGTTTTTTGTGCCAATTTACCTGGCTTGTTGCAGTTTTTAAGATACATATCGGGCTGCAGCCCTCTAAAATATCGCGTGAGCAGCTACTAGAGTAATAGCGAGAGTACCACCGCGCTGAGCAGAACTCACGTCGCTTACCGAGCCATCAACTCTTGGCGGCTTTCTGGCTGTTGACCAGCTTGACGCACACCGCCGCTTCCTTGCGCTCTTTGGCTTCGGTGGCTTGGTTGAACATGCTGTTTTGGCAACATGACTTGAGCTTGGAAGCCGACCCAGCGTGCACGGCACAGCCTTTGGCCGCTTTGGCACCGCTTTCGCCGCCATCGGCCCAAGCGGATGTGGTGCATAGTGCGCTGGTGCACAGCGCAGCGGCCAGCGATAAACACAATTGCGTTTTCATGATTTTTCCTTTGGGTGAAATGGGTAAACCTGGTAGCTGACGAGTCCTGGTTTAAGGCAGCTCCAACCCAGGCTAGTTGCGCCACGTAAGCCGCACCCGGCATCATGCATTCGGGGCGGCCGGGTGCAATGGGGCGTGGTGCGGTTATTGCTTTAGAAAATCCCAGCTAAACGTGTTGCCGCCGGGACAGGAAAATGTGCCCGTCAACCGCGACTCATTTGTGAAAGGAACGCCACCAGTGGCAGTAAGGCAGCCCGGTACTATGATGTTGTAGTTGCTGCCATTGACTGGGTAGACCAATGTGCTACCGTCGCTTTTTCTTTTGCAGTTGAAAGTGAGCACCGTGCTCTTATCACCCTTGATTTGGAAATTAAGTGAATTAGGGATACCAGCTGTCGCATTGAACACAACCAAAGCCGTGCTAGTGCCATTACGGAAATCGGGAGCGATCGGTACGGTGGCAGTGATTTCATTGCAATCGTAACTGGGGAGACCGGCTCTGAAAATACCAGTCATAGTGCCTGATGGGGCGTAGTAGCTGACATCAGGAAATCCACCGGCACTCGTCCAATCGATGTTTGCCACGCCAGTAGCAATACTGTTATTTGGTCCAATGGAAAGGTCGTAGTTGATCGTTCCTCTGTAAGCCGCCGTATCCGTAATAGTCAGATTCGCCACCACGATGAGCAGGGGAAATGTGGCATCCCCCGCCACCTTGGCACTGACGGATACAGAGGCGGGTGCGGGTTTGCTGGCGGGTGCTTTGTAGGTGGCACCTAGATTGGTGCCCACGATGGTGCCCACCGTGCTGTTGCCGCCCACTATGCCGTTGACCGCCCAATTTGAGGCGATGCCCTCTACCAATACAAGATTCTCACCATTTTTTCGGCATGTTCGGATACCGGCAATGACTCCGGTGCAATCTACCAAGTCCAGTACCAAGCTTTCGCCTACTTTGACAGTGCCTGTGTTGGGGCGCAGCTCAAAATCGGGCTGGACTACGGGTGTGGGTGTGGGTGTGGGTGTGGGTGTGGGCGTTGGCGGAGGCGTAGGCGTAGGCGTAGGCGTAGGCGTAGGCGTTGGGGTTGGCGTTGGGGTTGGGGTTGGGGTTGGCGTCGGCGTCGGTGTCGGCGTCGGTGTCGGCGTCGGTGTCGGTGTCGGTGTCGGTGTCGG
>JAYVDN010000338.1:0-2511 GCA_043749385.1 Polaromonas sp. | reverse complement strand
GCGATCTCGTCGCGCACGGCATTGCGAAAATCTTGGCTCGCCAACACCGCCTTAAGAGCGTCACCGTTCTTACCCAACGCAGGCTTCCAGGCTTGCAAGCCTTCGACCGGGTAGGGCGAGAGCAGGGTGAAGTCCATCGACAGGGGGCAGCAACTGACTTGGCCGATCAGCTTGCGGCCACGCGCGTTGGCTGCGGCAATGGCATCTAAATCCTTGAACACGCCGGTAGGATTGGTGTTGCTGTGCAAGAGCGCTGCAATCATGACCGGGCGGCCGCTTTGCGCGCTCATGTCTTCTAAAAACGGCACAGGCATGTGGCCACCTTTGGTGACCATGTAGACGCCTTTGCCTGCTTCGCCCATGGCTTTGATCAGCTGCATGTGCTCGGCATCATTGGCCAGGCGCGATGGCATGGGCTTGCCGCCCTCGCCGTTGTGCGCAGGGCTGGTGGAGCTGGCCAAACCAGCTGCACCCGCTTGCATGGCAGAGCGCACGATGGCAGCCATATGCGTGATCTCATCGCTCGTAGCGGCGCGCTCTGCCGCATCAGCACCCATCACGTAGGTGCGCACGCTACTGTGGCCCACGTAGGCGGCGATATTGACCACGCAGCCTTTGCGGCGCAGCATGGCAAGGTATTCGGGAAAGGTTTCAAAGCCCCAGTCGATGGCGCTTTCCAGCACCTCTAGGGACATGCCTTCCACCTGCGTGAGGTTGCGCATGGTGATGCTGCGGTGCTCCGGTTTGCAGGGCGCAATGGTAAAACCGCAGTTGCCGATCACCGCTGTCGTCACGCCCAGCGCGGGCGAGGGGCGTACGCTGCTGTCCCAGGTGATTTGCGCATCAAAATGGGTGTGGCTGTCGATGATGCCGGGCATCAGCGCCAGACCGGTGCAGTCGATGGTTTGTGCGGCTTCATCGCGGATGTTTGCATCAATGGCGCTGATGGAGCCAGCGCGGACTGCGATGTCTTGCGTGGTGGGCGCGCTGCCTGAACCGTCGTAGACGGTGGCATTTTTGAAAAGAATGTCGTGCATAGTTTAAGTCATCCCATTGCGGCTGGCCAGCTCTACAAACAGGCCGCTATGGTCTACCTCGCCCAGGCCGTGTTCGACTGCCTCGGCGTAGAGCTTTTCAAACAAGGTGGTGATGGGCGCGTCCATACTGGTCTCTTGGGCGGTGTCCAGCGCGTTGCGCATGTCTTTGAGCTGGATGGCCAGGCGGGCGCGGGGGGCAAAGTCGCGTTGGACCATGCGCTCGCCGTGCAGTTGCAAAATGCGGCTGTCGGCAAAACCGCCGGTAATCGCCTCGCGCACCTTGGCCAGGTTGGCACCGCCGCGCTCGCACAGCAGCAGGGCCTCGGCTACTGCGCCGATGGTGATGCCCACAATCATCTGGTTGGCCAGCTTGGCCAGCTGCCCTGCGCCGTGTGGGCCTACATGGGTGCTGCGGCCAAATACCTTGAGCACCTCTTGCGCTCTGGCAAAATCTTCGGGTTTGCCGCCCGCCATCATCACCAGGGTGCCTGCCTCTGCCCCCACGGTGCCGCCCGATACAGGGCAGTCGATATGGCTGATGCCCAGTGCCGTCAAACGCGCCGCATGGTCACGCGCCTCGCGCGGTTTGGTGCTGGCCATGTCGATCACCAATGTGCCTGCAGTAATGGCCTGCGCGGTGCCTTGGCCAAACAGCACCTCATCCATCACCTTGCCGTTGTCCAGCATGCCGATGACGATGTCTACGCCCTGCACGGCCTGGGCTGCGGTGTCGAAAATCTGTGCCTTGAACGGCAGCAGGCGCTCAGCCTTTTCGCGGCTGCGGTTCCATGCGTGCACGGTGTGCCCGGCTTCGCACAAACGGCGCGCCATGGGCCAGCCCATCGCGCCAATACCTAAAAATGCTATCTTCATAATGCTACGTATTCAGTAGCTGCTCCCGCGATGTTCTGTTGGGTTAGCAGCATATTTGTTACTAAATATAGACGCTTTAGCAAGCGCTATTCGTGTACGGGGACGCTCAGGCAAACATGGCTTCCATCTCGCGGCGAATGGTCAGGGCGCGCGACGCGGGCATGTCCACATCTTGCCACGACAGTGCCTGGCCTTGCTTAACAGGGCGTATCACTTTCACGTTGTGCGCCAGGCCCAGCGGCAAGCCGCCCATGCGCTTGGAGGTGGCAGCAGGCAGCAGCTTGCCCCACACGGTGTAGCCGCCTTCGCCGTCCAGCATGTCGCCGGGCTTCAAATCTTTTTTGGCGGTGGCCACCACGTCGGCGTTCCAGCCAGTTGCTACGCCAGTAGGTTCGCCGCGCAGCGCGACGCTGGCGACGGACACGCCCACTTCCAGGCCAATCAAATGCCAGCGCTTGTACAGCGTAAAGTAGCGGCCACTCGGGTCCGTGTGGGCGTTGTATTCTTCAAAACAGTTTTTGATGTAATCGGTCTCGGCCTCGACCGTGACCCACACACCCATGCGGATGTCGTACGGGATTTTTCGGCCATCAGCTTCAAG
>JAYVDN010000337.1:0-3266 GCA_043749385.1 Polaromonas sp. | reverse complement strand
TCTTCTTCGGCTTCTTCTACGCTGGCGGCGGTGGGTGCGTTGTTGTTCAGCAGCAGGGTTTCGGCGTCTGGCGTTTGCTCGTACACCGCTACGCCCATGTCGTTGAGCAGGGAGTGCACTACGTCCAGGGTTTCGGCATCGACCAGTTTGTCGGGTAAGTGGTCAGAGATTTCGCCGTGCGTGAGGTAACCGCGTGTTTTGCCCAAAGTGATCAGCGCTTTGAGGCGCAGGCGGCGCTTGGACAGGTCTTCTTCCGACAGCACGGTGTCGTCCAGGCCAAACTCTTTCATCAAGGCGCGTTCTTTCGCCTTGGACAGCTTCATGCGCAGGGGTTTGACTTTTTCTACCGTCTCGCCTTCCACAACTGGGACCACTTCGGTGATGTCGGCCTCTACATCGCTCAGGTCGATGTCATCGATCGCGGATGCGCCTTTGGCTTTGGGAAGCTGTTTGCCTGCGGCTGGCTTTGCTGCAGCTTTGGCTGGAGCTGCCTTCGCTGCTGCGGTCTTGGCAGGGGCCGCCGATTTGGCGGGTGCGCTGGCGGGCGCCGCGGCCTTGGCCGGTGCGGCCTTTACAGGGGTACTGGCTACTTTTTTAGCGCTATCGATGACGAGATGAACCTTGCCAACTTTGGCAGGAAGAGCAGTTTTAACGGGTGCGGTTTTAACAGGTGCAGAGGATTTCGATGCGGGCACGGGCTTGGCTTTCACGGCAGGTTTAGCTGCAACTTTGGCTTTAGCCTTGGGTGGCGCGGCTTTGGGTGCCGGTTTTGCGGCGGGTTTTTGAACGGATTTGTTGGCCATAAACACCTCAAAATAACGAAACGCGAAGAAACGCGGCCAAGGCGAAAGCCAGGGGCGCAGTAGGGAACAGGGAGTCGAACAACCAAGTGGGATGGGCGATCATTTGGAATGCAGTCCTTGCGATGGTGGCCAAGTGAGACGCTAAGGTGCTCGGGGCCGGTACGGAGGTGCTGCTGTCGCGCTTGAATTGCTGTTACATGGATTATACCCAAAATCTACGTTTTTGGGCGTTTTTATGTCTCCAGCGTGTAACACGCGCTGGTGCGTGCCCATTTAGGTTACACGGCTTTTGCGCCGCGCATCAAGTTCTTTGAAGCGTTCAAACTTGACCGGGTCGGCAATTTGGCTGGACAACTCGCGCATCTCCAAGCTTTCGGCCTCGATTTGCATCTTGAGCAAGATGCTGCCCAGCTCTTGGGTATCGCTCTCGATGTTGTCTGGCACAGACGCTACCAATTTGTGGGCAGTGCGTTCATGGGCGTGGCCCCGCAGGCCCTCGCTCAGAGCGCCCCAGGTTTGCGCGCCATGTTCTTGAATTTGTGCGTCGAGCCAAGCAAACAGTTCGCCGTGGGGCGCAGGCAACTCGCACAACAGGTGGTGCTCTGCATTGGACAGTTGCTGCCAGGCGGCGTTGTCCAGCAGCAAGATTTGCAGGGCGCGGTCGGCGCGGCTGGTGGGCGCTGCGCGGCCGGGCAGGGCGCTGGGCCGAGGTGTAGCGGTGTAGCCTGCGTTAAAGGGGGTTTTGCTGCCGGGTTTGGCCCATTTGCTGCCAAAGCGCTTGGATTGGTTGGGGTCTTCGCCATCGCGGCTGCCGGGCACGTAGGGGGCGTTGCTGGCTTTGCCTGCGCTGCGGCCTGCGGCAGCGGGTGTGGTTTTGGGCAGCCACAGATCGGTCAGCTCGTGCTCGCCCAGCTCTACCAGGCTGGCTATTTCGCGCAGTATCTGGCGTTTGAGCGTGCCGTCTGGCAGGGGCAGCCACAGGGGTTTGGCCTGGGATGCAAAGCGGGCGCGGCCTTCGGCCTCTTGCAGATCGCAGCCGTCTCTGGCCGCGTCGATCAGAAAGCGCGAGAGAGGCACCGCCTCGCTGATATAGCGCGAGAAGGCCTCAGCCCCGTGCTCGCGCACAAAGCTGTCGGGGTCATGCTCGGGCGGCAGAAAGAGAAACTTGGCGGTGCGGGTGTCGGTGGCAAACGGTATGGCACCGTCCAGCGCCTTGCGCGCGGCGCGCCGGCCCGCGCCGTCGCCATCAAAGCTGAACACCACATGGTCGGTAAAGCGGAACAGCTTTTGCACATGGTCGGTGGTGCAGGCCGTGCCCAGCGTGGCTACGGCGTTGGGAAAGCCGAGCTGCGCCAGCGCTACCACGTCCATATAGCCTTCTGTGACCAACACGAAACCGGATTTTTGCAGCGCGGCGCGGGCCTCAAACAGGCCGTACAGCTCGCGGCCTTTGCTGAACACCGGAGTCTCGGGTGAGTTCAAATACTTGGGCTCGCCCTTGTCCAGCACACGGCCGCCAAAACCGATGGTCTCGCCCTTGACGTTGCGGATCGGGAACATCACCCGGTCGCGAAAGCGGTCGTATTTTTTCTTCTCGCCCTCGGGCTTGTTATCGTCTTCAGGCCGCTCTATGACCAAGCCGCTCTCTACCAGTAGTGGGTCGTCGTAATTGGGAAACACGCTGGCCAGGCCGCGCCAGCCTTCGGGCGCATAGCCCAGAGCGTACTGTTTGGCAATCTCACCGGTCAGGCCGCGCTGGCGCAAGTAGGCTTTGCCGCGCTCGCTGTCTTTAAGATGCGCGCGGTAGGCGTCAGACGCTTTGAGCAGCACTTCGGTCAATGTAGCTTGGCGGGTTTTGGTCTCGGCATCGCGTGCGCGCTCCTGCGGGCTGCGCTCGTCTTCGGGCACGGGCATGCCCATGCTTTGGGCTAAGTCTTTGATGGCCTCGATAAAGCTCATGCCGTTGTGCTCCATGAGGAAGCTGATGGCATTGCCGTTTTTGCCGCAGCCAAAGCAGTGGTAGAACTGCTTGGTGGGGCTGACGCTGAACGAGGGCGATTTTTCTCCGTGGAAGGGGCAGAGGCCTGAGTAATTAGCCCCAGCTTTTTTAAGCTGAACGTGCCTGCCCACAATCTCTACCACGTCGGCGCGGGCGATGAGTTCCTGGATGAAGCTGTTGGGGATGGCCACGGGTTTTGACTGAATCGATTAATCTGCTGTTTGGCTTTGGCTTTTGCGTTGGCTTCGCGGGCGATAGAGCGTATGCCAAACGCCCTCATGCTGGAGTACCAGAAATCGGTCGTTCGGCATACGCTCTATCGCCTGCGCACATAGTAGCGCGCTACCGGTGGTCACCAAATGGTTTGACAGGACACTACGGGTAGCGCGCTGCATTGGTCGCTGCACGGTTAGGTGTTTATCAGCCGACCGATTTCTGGTACTCCAGCATGAGGGCGGTTGATA
>JAYVDN010000336.1:0-3188 GCA_043749385.1 Polaromonas sp. | reverse complement strand
TTGGGGCTAAAAGAGGGCGATGCCGTGCTGTGGTCGCTGGTCGATGGCGAGGCGCGGGTGACCTCGCGTGCGCAGCGCATACGCCAGGCGCAGGCGCTGGTGCGTAGGCATGTGCCGGCGGGGGTGTCGTTGGCCGACGAGCTGATAGCCGAGCGCAGGCAGGAGGCGGCGCGTGGCTAAGGCAGTTGCTGGCACTGGTGCCAAACCGGGTGAAAAGTCGGGTGCACGACAGGGTGCGCAACCGGGTGAAAAGGCAACGGCGGTGGTGCTGGACGCATCTGCTTTGCTGGCACTGTTTAACGACGAGCCGGGGGCTGACAGCGTAATGCAAGCACTGGAACAACCCTGCCTGCTAAGCGCTGCCAACCACACCGAGGTGCTAACCAAGCTGCTGGACAAGGGCCTTAGCCCGGAGGACGCGGCCACGGTGATGACATCGGTAGAGCTGCGCATAGTGGCTTTTGACGCAGCGCAGTCCGCCGACGCCGCCTGGCTGCGCACGGCTACACGTAAAGTAGGCCTGTCGCTGGGTGAGCGCGCTTGCCTGGCGCTGGCGCGCGCAGAAGGCGCGCCGGTGTTGACGGCGGACAAGCCTTGGCTACAGATTGCGCAGGCGGTAGAAGTGAAAGTGCAGTGCATTCGCTGACTTTAAGGTCTCTCATTTGCTATGTATTTACTAGCTGCTCCCGCGATATTCTATTGGC
The DNA here is from genome assembly GCA_043749385.1 of Polaromonas sp. Lineage (GTDB taxonomy): Bacteria > Pseudomonadota > Gammaproteobacteria > Burkholderiales > Burkholderiaceae_C > JAAFIP01. Next base: position 2,484 of record JAYVDN010000336.1, on the reverse strand, counting down.
CTACAGCCCTATTAGCATCTAGATAATGGCTCCGAAACTGGCAAATTCGCAGTTTTCGACCGATTTTTGGACCCGTGGAGGCTTTGAAGCGCTTCAAAACGGTGATTTTGACCTGGTTTTAGGGTGTCAATCGGTCTGTAGCCCTTTAAAATATTGCGGGAGCAGCTACTTAATACGTAGCGGATGTTTTCTGCTGTATGGCGCGGCAGAGCGTTCAGCGCTTGAAAAAAACTGCCGCCTGGTACGCATGGGCGCTAAACGGCCACCGCTACTGCTGTGGTTTCTGGCCTCACCGGTTGCCCCAGGCTCTTCAAAACATCCCTCACCATCTGCGCCCGCTGCTTCGCGTCCGGCAACTCGCGCTCGATGCGCAGTTTGTCGTTACCTGCCAGCTTGATGTGTTTGTTCTTCTGAATCAAATGCAAGATGGCCATGCTGTCGATGGGGGGGTCTTTTTTGAAGGTGATGTTGATCAGGCTGGGGGCGGCGTCTACCTTGACTACGCCGTAGGGTTTGGCGATAACTCTTAATCTATGCACGTCGATCAAGGTTTGCGCCTGGGGGGGCAGCTTGCCAAAGCGGTCGACGATTTCTTCCAGTAGGGTGTCGATCTGGTCTGTCGTTTTGGCGGTGGCGAGCTTTTTGTAGAAACTCAGGCGCAGGTGCACGTCGCCGCAATAGTCGCTGGGGAGCAGGGCGGGGGCGTGCAGGTTGATCTCGGTGGTGGCGTGCAGGGGGGCTAGCAGGTCGGGTTCTTTGCCGGCTTTGAGCGAGCTAACGGCTTCGGCCAGCATCTCGTTGTAGAGCTGAAAGCCGATCTCCAGCATGTTGCCGCTCTGGTTCTCGCCCAGCACCTCGCCGGCGCCGCGAATCTCCAAGTCGTGCATGGCCAAATAAAAGCCGCTGCCCAGTTCTTCCATCTGCTGGATGGCCTCTAGCCGTTGCTGGGCGTGCTTGGTCAGGCTTTCGATGTCGGGCACCATGAGGTAGGCGTAGGCCTGGTGGTGGCTGCGGCCCACCCGGCCGCGTAGCTGGTGCAGTTGCGCCAGGCCAAACTTGTCGGCACGAGACATGACGATGGTGTTGGCGGTGGGCACGTCGATGCCGGTCTCGATGATGGTGGAGCACAAGAGCAGGTTGTAGCGCTGGGCCACAAAGTCTTTCATCACCTTCTCTAGCTGGCGCTCGGGCATTTGGCCGTGGGCCACGGCAATGCGGGCCTCGGGCAAAATTTCTTCTAGCCTGGCGCGACGGTTTTCAATCGTCTCTACCTCGTTGTGCAAAAAGTAGACTTGGCCGCCGCGTTTCAATTCTCTTAATACCGCTTCGCGGATCACGCCCTTGCCTTCGGTGCGTACAAAGGTTTTGATGGCCAGGCGGCGTTGTGGGGCGGTGGCTATCACGCTCAAGTCGCGCAGGCCTTCTAGCGCCATGCCCATGGTGCGGGGGATGGGCGTGGCCGTGAGCGTAAGCACATCGACCTCGGCGCGCATGGCCTTCATGGCCTCTTTGTGGCGCACACCAAAGCGGTGCTCTTCGTCGATGATGAGCAGGCCCAGGTCTTTGTATTTGACGGACGCACTGAGTAGCTTGTGCGTGCCCACCACGATGTCTACGCTGCCATCGGCCAGGCCTTTGACGGCGGCGGTGATCTCTTTGGCGCTGCGAAAGCGGCTCATCTCCATCACCTTGACGGGCCATTTGCTGAAGCGGTCTGTGAGGGTGGCAAAGTGCTGCTCGGCGAGCAAGGTCGTAGGCGCGAGGATGGCTACCTGTTTGCCGCCTGTGACGGCGATGAATGCCGCCCGCAAGGCAACCTCGGTTTTGCCAAAGCCCACGTCACCGCAAATGAGCCTGTCCATCGGCTGCGGGCTGACCATGTCCTGGATGGTGGCGTGGATGGCGGCGCGCTGGTCGCCGGTTTCTTCAAAGCCAAAGTCGTTGGCAAACTTCTCGTAGTCGGCGGCTGAAAAGCGGAACGCGTGGCCGGTGCGGGCGGCTCGTCTTGCATAAATGTTCAGCAGCTCCGCCGCGCTGTCGCGCACCTGCTCGGCGGCGCGGCGCTTGGCTTTGTCCCACTGGCCGCTGCCCAGGCGGTGCAGGGGCGCTTCGTCGGCGGATACGCCGGTGTAACGGCTGATCAGGTGCAGCTGGCTGACGGGTACGTACAGCTTGGCTGCGTCAGCATATTCGAGCAGCAAAAACTCTTGCAGCGCTATGCTGCCATCGGGCATTTTTTGCCCCACGTCCATGTTCATCAAGCCCCGGTAGCGGCCAATGCCGTGCTGGCTGTGCACCACGGGGTCGCCTACTTTCAGCTCGCTCAGGTCTTTGATGAGGGACTCCACATCCGTCACCTGCTCCTGCTTTTTGCGGCGGCGGGCGCTGCCGGTGGTGGCAAACAGCTCCGTCTCGGTGATGAAGTCGATGCCGCCTTCCGTCCACGCAAAGCCTGCGGCCAGGCCTGCGGTGGCAATGCCCAGC
>JAYVDN010000335.1:0-4821 GCA_043749385.1 Polaromonas sp. | reverse complement strand
GGACAAACCGTGGTGTTCAACGCCTGGGGTGGCAGCGAGCGCATTAACGCCTACATCATCTGGGCAGCAGCAGAGCTGGACAAAACCTATGGCATCAAGCTGGAGCATGTGAAAGTGACAGACACGGCAGATGCCGTGAAACGCGTGCGCAACGAAAAGTCCGCTGGCCGACTGACTGATGGTTCAGTCGATATGGTGTGGATCAACGGTGAAAACTTCTTGGCCATGAAGCGCGAAGGCATGCTGTTTGGCCCGTTTGCCGAGAGCTTGCCCAGCTTCAAGTTTGTTGACGTAGAAGGCAAGCCCACCACCCGCATTGACTTTGCCGAGCCCGTAGCGGGTATGGAAGCCCCTTGGGGCATGGCGCAACTGACCTTTTTTGCCGATCGAATTAAGGTGCCCAACGCACCGCGCAGCACCGCCGCCTTGCTGGAGTTTGCCCGCAGCAACCCTGGCCGCGTCACCTACCCCAAGCCACCTAATTTTCACGGCACCACCTTTGTCAAGCAAGCACTGCTTGATTTAACGGCTGACAAAACCGCACTGTACAAACCCTTTGATGCAACCGCCTTTACCAAGGTCACCGAACCGCTATGGAAGCATCTGGACGCATTGCACCCGCACCTGTGGCGCAATGGCAAACAGTTTGCCACCAACGCGGCCAATGTGCGCCAAATGATGGCCGACGGCGAACTGATGCTGGCCTTGACCTTTAACCCCAACGAAGCGGCCAACGAAATAGCAGCCAACCGCTTGCCCAAAACCGTCTACAGCTACCAGTTTGACACCGGCACCATCGGCAACACCCACTTTTTGGCGATCCCGTTTAACGCCAAGAGCAAAGAAGCTGCGCAAGTCGCCGCCAACTTCTTTTTATCGCCCCTGGCCCAAGCGCGCAAAGCCGACATCGCGGTGTGGGGTGACCCGACCGTATTGGCCCCCAGCAAAATGCCCGCCGCTGACGCAGCACGCTTTACCGCCTCGGCCGCTACCGGGCAGTTAGAGCGCTTTGCGCCTGTGATACCCGAGCCGCACGGCAGCTGGGTAGACCCGATAGAGAAAGAGTGGCTGCGCCGCTACGGAGCCTGAAGCTGAACGCCTGGAGCCAGCGCAGCCGCACCGCACAGTCTGCACGGCTGGCGGTGAATCTGGCTTTGGCCGGCGTGGTGTTGCTTCCCTTGATGGCCATCGTCTGGGCCTGCGTTGCCAGCGCTTGGAACTTGGCTGCTTGGGCTGAAGTTGTCTCTGCACCCCTGCTGTGGCCCGCCTGGCGCATGACTTTGTGGACCGGCCTGGGCTCTACACTGCTCGCCTACGGCCTGTGCGCCTGGCTGCTCTCGCGCTGTTTCGCGCCCCCCTTGTGGTCGCGCGTAATGCGCGCCTTGGGGCCTATGCTGGCCGTGCCGCATGCGGCCTTCGCCGTGGGGTTGGTGTTTCTAATAGCGCCCAGCGGCTGGCTGCTGCGCGTGGCATCGCCCTGGCTCACAGGCTTTACGCAGCCGCCCGCTTGGCTCAGCTCGCAAGACCCTTGGGGCTTGGGCATGGTGGCGGTATTGGCGTTGAAAGAGCTGCCGTTTTTACTCTGGGGCATCGCCACGCAGTTGCAGCGCGATGACGTGGGCCTGCGCTTGGCGCGCGAGCTGCAAGCGGCGCAAACCATGGGCTACGCCCGCCACACGGCCTTTTGGCGGGTGGTGTGGCCGCAACTGCTGCCGCGCCTGCGCTGGCCAGTGCTGGCGGTGCTGGCCTATGGCCTTACCGTGGTAGATGTGGCGCAAATAGCCGGGCCGTCGAACCCCTCTACCTTGTCAGTGCTGGCATGGCAATGGCTGCAAGACGCAGACGAGCTGACGAATGCACAAGGCGCTGTGGCAGGCTGGTTGTTGGCGGGCACCGTAGCACTGTGCGCCATGCTGTGGGCCCTGAGCGCGCGTGTGACTGCCCTGCGCGGCGGCACCTCTGGCCAACGCGGGCGCGATGCACAAGCGGGCGCGGGCAGGGGCATCAGCACACTCGCAGGCACCGCTGCATTAGGCGGTCTGCTTACTATTTACGGCGCTGTGTTGCTGACCTTACTGGCGGGCAGTGTATCGGGAGTATGGCCGTTTCCTCAGTTGCTTCCTGCCTCGTGGACGCTGGACGCGTGGCTGAGCGTGTGGGGCAGTACGGCCACCTTGCGCACCACGCTCGCGCTGGCCATGGCCAGTACGGCACTGGCGTTGGTATGGGCGGTGGCTTGGCTGGAGCGCGCGCCCAGCAGCTGGGATACCGCCATGCGTTGGCCCTTGTACTTGCCGTTATTGCTGCCCTCCGTGCTCTGGGTGGTAGGCTTGCACAAAATGGCGTTAATGTCTGGCAACACTGCCAGTTGGGCTCCTTTGATTTTGGCGCACACCCTGGCCGTGGTGCCCTATGTTGTCATCGCGCTCAGCCCTGCTTACCTGGGTTTTGACGCACGCTACGCACAGGTCAGCGCCAGCCTGGGGCGCAGCTACGGGGCGTTTTTGCTGCGGGTCAAATGGCCTATGCTGCGGGCCTCGCTCTGCTCCGCCGCTGCGGTGGGCGTGGCGGTGAGTGTGGCGCAATACTTACCGACGCTGTATGTGGGCGAGGGCCGCTTTAGCACCGTGACCACCGAGGCCGTCACACTCGCCTCCGGTGGGCAGCGCTCCTTGGTTGCGGCCTATGCATGGCTGCAATGGCTTATCCCGGTGCTGGGCTTTGCTGCGGCGGCCTGGCTGGGCAAACCGCGTCGGTTCAGCAGTCCAGCAGCCCCACACAATGCTTAGCTTGAAGCACTAAACTCAAACCATGGCACTCGACATCCATATTCAATCGCTCAGCGCCAACGGCAAAGTGTTGGTGCGCGACCTGCGGGTGCAGTGCGCCCCGGGCCAGGTGGTCACCTTGATGGGGGCCAGCGGGTCGGGCAAATCCAGCTTGTTGGCCGCCGTGTGCGGCACGCTCAACCAAGGCCTGCAATTTGTGGGCGATGTGCTACTGGACGGCCAGTCCGTCGCCGCCCTGCCCTGTGCAGCGCGGCGCATTGGCATGCTGTTCCAGGACGACTTGCTGTTTGCCCACATGACGGTGCGCGAAAACCTGCTTTTTGCCGTGCCCGCAGGCCCCGCAGCGCAGCGTAATGCCGCCGTGCAAGCGGCGCTGAACGAACTGGGCTTTACCGACATGGCCGAGCGCAGCCCCAGCACCTTATCGGGTGGCCAGCGCGCCCGGGTGTCGCTGCTGCGCACCTTGCTGGCCCAACCGCGAGCACTGCTGCTCGATGAGCCCTTCTCCAAGCTGGACGCCGCGCTGCGCCAACAGTTCAGGGAGTTTGTATTTGCGCACGCGCGCCAATACGCCTTGCCCACTTTGCTCGTCACGCACGATGCTGCGGACATCGCAGACAGCAGTGCGGTGATCCAATTGCCTGAGGTGGTGGCGTAACATGCTTGACCGCCACATCGTACCGCTGATCAAACCCGCCATTGACGCTTTGGCGCGTCGGCTGGTGAAAGCAGGCGCGAAGGCAGACCACGTTACCTTGCTGGCTTTCGTTGTGGGCATCATCGCTGCGGTTTTTATAGTTTTTCAGTCCTATGGGGCAGGTGCAATCATGATATTGCTGTCCAGACTGTGCGATGCTCTGGACGGTGCAGTGGCAAGGCAAACCGAGGCCACCGACGCCGGTGGCTTTCTGGACATCAGTCTGGATTTTCTGTTTTACGCCAGCATTCCACTGGCCTTTGCCGTAGCCAGCCCTGTTGCCAATGCCCTGCCTGCGGCAGTGTTGCTGGCGGCGTTCATGGGCACAGGATCGAGCTTTTTGGCGTTTGCGGCGCTGGCAGCCAAGCGTGGGCTTGAAAATATCGACTATCCCCATAAATCGTTTTACTTTTTAGGCGGTCTGGCAGAGGCAACCGAAACCTTGCTGTTTTTTATGGCAATTTGCCTTTGGCCAGCGCATTTTGCAGTACTCGCCTACTTGTATGCCGCAGTATGTTGTGTCACCATCGCCACTCGCATTTACGGGGGTTGGCGCAGCCTGCGTTAACTACGCCCCAAGCACTGCCTGTAAGAACCCGTCGCAGTGCTCGACTTAAGCTTGCGCACATCAAATACCTAGAGGAAACCCATGGACAAAAAGAAACTCATCATCCTGCTGGTCATCATTGCAGCGGTGATTGCCTTTTTCACGCTCGATTTAGGCCGGTTTTTGAGCCTGGACTACGTCAAAGGCAGCCAACAAAAATTTGCCGACTTGTACGCAGCCAACCCTGCTGTCGTAATAGCCGGGTTCTTCGCCATCTATGTGACAGTGACTGCCATTTCCTTGCCCGGTGCGGCCATCTTGACCTTGGCGGCTGGGGCCATCTTTGGCTTGGTCGCAGGCACCATCATCGTGTCATTTGCCTCCAGTATCGGTGCCACCATCGCCTTCTTGGCTGCGCGTTTTGTCTTGGGCGAGTCAGTGCAAAAGAAATTCGGCCAGCGCATGGCCGAGATCAACAAGGGCGTAGAAAAGGAAGGTGCTTTTTACCTGTTTACCTTGCGCCTGGTGCCGCTGGTGCCCTTCTTTGTCATTAACCTGCTGATGGGTTTGACCAAGATGAAGACCTTGACGTTCTACTGGGTCAGCCAAATCGGCATGCTGCTGGGCACCATTGTGTTTGTCAATGCAGGCACCCAACTGGCCAAGATTGACTCGCTCAAAGGTATTTTGTCGCCCGGGCTCATCGGCTCATTTGTGCTGCTGGGTGTTTTCCCCCTCATCGCCAAAAAAATCGTCGATGCCTTCAAACGCCGCAAGGTGTATGCCCG
>JAYVDN010000334.1:0-2647 GCA_043749385.1 Polaromonas sp. | reverse complement strand
GCAGCGCTGGTAGCAAAGTTACCCGCCATGTTTTTGTACAACGGGTCGCCTGCGTTTTGCTTGTCCACCACCGCGGCCATACGCTGGAAGGTTTCTTCTACTTGCGATTTGGGCACAATGCCGTGCAGCAGCCAGTTGGCGATGTGCTGGCTGCTGATGCGCAGGGTGGCGCGGTCTTCCATCAGGCCGATGCCGTTGATGTCGGGCACCTTGCTGCAGCCCACGCCCTGGTCGATCCAGCGCACCACGTAGCCCAAAATGCCTTGGGCGTTGTTGTCGAGTTCATTTTGCTTTTCTGCGGCGGTCCAGTTGGTTTGGGTGGCAACGGGGATGGTGAGCAGGTTGCCCAGCAGGGCGGCGGCTTGCGCGTCGCAGTTGCCCTTGGCCATGGCCTTTTGCAGCCCGGCCACTTCCACTTGGTGGTAGTGCAGGGCGTGCAGGGTGGCGGCGGTGGGGCTGGGCACCCAGGCGGTGTTGGCGCCGGCGAGGGGGTGCACAATTTTTTGCTGCATCATGGCGGCCATCAGGTCGGGCATGGCCCACATGCCTTTGCCAATTTGCGCCTTGCCTCTCAATCCGCAGGCCAGGCCGGTCAGCACGTTGATTTTTTCGTAGGCGGCAATCCAGGCGCTGGCTTTCATGTCGCCCTTGCGGATCATCGCTCCTGCGTGCATGGCGGTGTGCATCTCGTCGCCCGTGCGGTCCGGGAAGCCGGTGTTGATAAAGGCCACGCGGCTGCTTGCTGCGGCAATGCAGGCCTTCAGGTTGACGCTGGTGCGGCGCTCTTCGTCCATGATGCCCAGCTTGACGGTGTTTTCTTTCATGCCCAGCAGTTTTTCGACGCGGCCAAACAGCTCGCTGGCAAAGGCCACTTCAAACGGGCCGTGCATTTTGGGTTTGACGATGTAGACGCTGCCCTTGCGGCTGTTGCGGATGCCGTTAGCGCCCACCCCCTTGTTTCCAGCTTGCAGGTCGTGCATGGCAATCGCGGTGGTGATGACGGCATCCAAGATGCCTTCAGGAATCTCTTGCGTGCTACCGTTTTTAGCGGTGTAGGTGATGGCCGGGTTGGTCATCAAATGGCCGACATTGCGCAAGAACATGAGCGAGCGGCCGTGCAGCTTGACCTTTTTCTTGCCGTCTGCAGCCAGGTACACGCGGTCGGCGTTCAGGCCACGGGTAAAGGTTTTGACGCCACCGCTTGCGTCAATTTTTTTGACCTCTTCGGTCAGGGTCGCTTTGAGGATGCCTAGCCAGTTGCTGTAGGCCAGCACCTTGTCGTCGGCATCCACCACGGCCACCGAGTCTTCCAGGTCGAGAATGGTGGTCAACGCCGCTTCCACCACCAGGTCGCTCACGCCAGCGGCATCGCTGGCGCCGATGGGCGTGGCGCGGTTGATCTGGATGTCCAGGTGCAGGCCGTTGTGTTGCAGTAGTACCGAGGTAGGGGCCTTGGCGTCGCCTTGAAAGCCGATGAATTGTTGGGCGTCTTGCAGGCGGCTGCTGGTGCCGTCTTTTAAGGCGACGACGAGCTTGCCTGCTTTGACGCTGTAGCCTGTGCTGTCGATGTGCGAACCGGTCTTGAGTGGCGCGCTGCGGTCGAGCACATGGCGGGCGTATTCGATCACTTTAGCGCCGCGCTTGGGGTTGTAGGTCTTGCCTTTTTCACAGCCGTTGGCCTCGCTTAATACATCGGTGCCGTACAGCGCGTCGTACAAAGAGCCCCAGCGTGCGTTGGCCGCGTTCAGCGCGTAGCGGGCGTTCAAAATGGGCACCACCAGTTGCGGGCCAGCCTGAATAGCCAGCTCGGCATCCACATTGGCCGTGGTGGCCTTGACGGTTTTGGGCACGGGCACCAAATAGCCAATTTTATTTAAAAACTTGGTGTACGCAGGCATGTCGGTGATCGGACCGGGGTGGGCTTTGTGCCATGCGTCTTGCGCGCTTTGAAGGCGGTCACGCTCGGCCAGCAGCTTGGCGTTTTTAGGGGCCAGGCTTTGCACGATGGCGTCAAAGCCTTTCCAGAATTTGTCTTGTTTGACGCCGGTGCCGGGCAGCACTTGGTTGTTGACAAAGTCGTAGAGGTTGGTGGCTACTTGCAGGCTGTGGGCTTGTGTTCTTTGGGTCATAGAGTCTTTCAAGATGGGGGATAAAAATTCAGGACGCAGAGGGCGCAAAGGTTACGCAAAGGACGCAAAAAAGAGAAGAGAAAATAAGAGAAAAAGAAGTCAAGATACTAAAAAAAAACAGGATTCAAATTATCGGTTTTGAATTTTGGCCTGTATTTTGAATTTTCTTTGTCTTCTTTTGCGTCCTTTGCGTAATTTTTGCGTCCTCTGCGTCCGGTATCTGGTTTTCGGTATTTAAAGTTAGTTAAAAAAACTCATTACATCGCGCAAACTGGTGCCTACGCGCGTAGGCTGCGTGCCCAGCTCTTCAAAGGGCAGGCCAGCGCGGTTCACCCACAGGGTTTGCATGCCATACCAGGTAGCAGCCAGTGCGTCCCAGCCGTTGCTGCTGACGAACAGTATCTGCTTGGGTTGCAAGCCAGTGGCCTGCGAACCTAGCGCATACGCATCTGGGTGGGTTTTGTATTTGCGAATGCTGTCCACGCTGATCACATGGTCTAGCAGGGTTTGCAGGCCTG
>JAYVDN010000333.1:0-11334 GCA_043749385.1 Polaromonas sp. | reverse complement strand
CCTTCAAGACGGCCAAGATCGCATGGAACATAAGATCGACGACATAACCCGTTGTGTGTCGAAGCTTGAGGTCGACCAGGCTTTGATTATTCAGCACCTTCGACAACTCGTACTAGCCTCAACCAAGTCTCAACACCAATGCTACATTGACGGGTGTTTATGAGGGTTTCAGAGCGCGCAAGTCGTTGATTTGCAAGCTAATGCAGCATTAATGCGCGACTATCTTACGGATTGAAAATCCTTGTGTCGGTGGTTCGATTCCGCCCCAGCCACCAAATTCATACTGTCAAGTCAACGGGTTACGAGAAATCGTAACCCGTTTTTGTTTGGCGCAACGAAAAAAGGCCGTCTCGCGACGGCCTTCGTTACAAGCATTTCCCGCTGGGCTTAGAACTTATAACCCACGGCAGCGCTGAAGGCGTTGGGGTTGAGCTTGATGTCTTGCGTTTGGCCAGTGGAGAAAGTGGTGTGCACTTTCAAGAATGTCTTGGCGTAGTGTGCGTTGACAAACCACTTGTCATTGATATCAAACAAGACGCCCACTTGCACAACGGGCGCCAGTTTGGAGCCGACTGACAAGGTGGTAGGTGTGCCGCCGGGGTTGGTCAGGGCGGTAAGCGCTGCACTGCCTTTTTCTTTGTAGAACTTGACATAGCTCAGGCCCGCGCCCAGGTAGGGACGAAACTTGGCGCTGGCCTCGCCAAAACGGTATTGGCCCAGCACGGTAACCGGCAGGGCGCGCACTTCGGCTATTTTGCCGAAGCCTGCGGCCCGTGACGCACCCGAGATATCGTGCTTAAAGCCCAAGCCCAAGGGCACGTTAATGGCGATGTTGTCGGTGAGCATGTAGTTGGCTGCACCGGTCAGTCCGGTGTCGCTGCTGACATCGGCTTTGGTGCCGGGAAAAGCTGGCGCACTCAGGTCGCCACTGGTCACCTGGGGTGACAGCTTGGTGATGCCAACTTCCAGCGACATGCTGCCGGCTTTTTGCGCAGACGCGCAACTGGCCGCTACCAAGAGGGCGGCAGCGAGGGAGAGATGTGTAGTTTTCATAATGTTTCCTTGGCTCTAAATAGGGTTGGGTCAAGTGTTTACAGCAAGCCGACTTTGAGCATCTCAGACAGTACAAACTTGGCCAGCAGCTCGTAGCCATAAGGTGTAGGGTGTACGTCGTCCGCGTATTGGTAGCGCGACACGTCGCCGGGCACCACGTTGCTGGCATTGCAGACCAATGCCGCGCCGCCCAAAGCGTTGGTGCCGCAGGCACGGTCTTTCACGTTACTCAGCCCGTAGGGCGCAGGGTTGGCGGCCTGGCTGGTGCTTTCGGCGTATGCGTCGGCCAACACCACGCCCGTGCCCGCTAAACCGGCTTTGAGCTGGTCGTTGAAGGTGGTGGTCATCTTGTCCACCAAGCCCTGGGTGGCGGCATCTTGCGCCAGCGCGTAGGGAGTTTTGCTGACGTTAGGCAGGTTCACTACCACCACGGTTTTAGCACCTTTGGCCAGTACCAAGGCCTTTACATAGCCAGCCAGTTCGCCGCCAGCAGTGCCCATGGCAACAACGGCCGCCGTGATGGCAGCGGTTTGCGCGTCAGCAGGGGTTTGGCCTGCCGTTACGCGTGCGGCAATCGCTTGGGGAATGCTGCCGGACTGGATAAACAAATCGTTGCCACCCGCCATCACCGTGACCAGCTCTTTGCCGGTGTAAGCGCCGCCATTTTTAGCCAAATGCGCCTGCATTTGAAGAAGCACGGGCACCGTCAATTGGCCCAGCACCGCGTTGCCGCCGCCGAGCAGTTTGTTGCCAGGGCCAGGCTGCGAGCTTACTCGCGAGCCGCCTTGGGCGTAGCTAAAGCAGGTGGCAATATTGGTCACAGGTACGGAAAAGCCTTGGCTGGCCAAGCCGTCCAGGCCGGTTTGCGCAGCACATGGGGCTGCCAAACCATAGGTTTTGGCGATGATCTCGGTCCAGTTCAGCGCGTTGGGGCCGTTAACGGTGTATTTGCCGCCGCCCAGTGCTGCCACGGTGCCTACTTTGTAGGTGCCTACATCGCTCAGGCTGTCGCCAAAATTGACCATACCGCTAAAGTTGGCCTTGAGGCTTTGATCACCGCCACCGCCGCCGCCGCAACCTGCTAAAACCAAAGCAGCGCCTAGCGCGCTAAGTGCATATTTCCAAGTTTTCATTCGATTTTCTCCAAAACAAATAATGCGTTTACCCAACAAAAGAACGACCGTTCTATTTTGTAAAACAATGTTAGGTCAAAGTGCTTCGACACCGCAGGGGGTAAATACTAGGCTTGGCTAGTGCCGTGTATCTAATGCACAACGAGGTGGTGCGGTAGCAACAACTGCCACGAATAAACCAAGACTTTTCGCGCTGGCTGAATTCCCCGTAGCCATGCACATTAACCACTTCAAATGAGAGAAGTGCAAGACAACTTTTGCTGCATAATTAATAGCTGCTCCCGCGATATTCTATTGGCCTAAAGACCGATTGCTACCTGAAAAACTGGTCAAAATAGATGCTGTGGAGTCTGTCGCAGGCGTGGGGAGCCTGAAAATCCTGATGAGAGCGCGAATTTGCCGATTTTTGAGCCGTTTTTAAGATGTATATCGGGCTGCAGACCAATAGAATATCGCGGGAGAAGCTATGAAATAAATAGTACCCGCCGCGCCACCGGGCCTGCTGCAATCAGCGGTAACGCAGCCTCATGGCCAAAATAGCGCAGGCCAGGCACAGCGTCATTGCATTGGCCGCCACGATAGGCCAAGCGCCCAGCAGCAAGCCATAGGCCAGCCACAGCGCAATGCCAACGGTAAACATGCTTTACATCACCAGCGAGATGCCGCTGACGTCTTTAGAGCGAAAGGTCTTCCAGGCCTGGGGTACAAAGCTGGCGGTGGTCAGGCTGGCGGCCAGGTAGCCAATCAGTTCGGTAGGCAGCATGTTTATTTATCTTCTTTGACGGTCCATTCCACCAGCTTGTCCAGCGCGGGCCGGGCCGCGCCGGCGTTGGGGTGGTTAATGATGGCGACAATGCTGTAGCGCTGGCCGCTGCGGCCGGTGGCGTAGCCTGCCAGGGCGGCCACATTGTTCAAGGTGCCGGTTTTTAGCTGGGCGTTGCCCAATGCTTCGGACGTGGGGTTGCGCTCGCGCATGCGGGCGACGGTACCGTCTACGCCTGCTATGCTCAGGGAGTTAGCAAACACTTCGGCGTGTGGGCTGGCGGCGGCGTGCTGGAGCAGGCCCGTCAAGGCCATGGCGCTGGTACGCTCTTTACGCGACAGGCCAGAGCCGTTTTCTATGACTGGCAGACCGTAGCTGGGCAGGTTTTTTTGCCACCATGCGGCCAGCTGCTTCTTGGAGGCGTCGAAGCTGGCGCGGCCTTTTTGCGCCGAGAGGGTTAAAAACACCTGCTGGGCCATCACGTTGTTGGAGAACTTGTTCACATCGGCAATGATCTCGGCCAGACTCAGCGAATCAGCCGTGAGCAAGGGGCGGGCGCCGCGCGGCACCGTGTCTTCGCGCACCGTGCCGGTCAGTGTGCCGCCCGAGGCGCGCCACATGGCATCGATCACCCGGCCTGCGTAGGCGCGGGGCTCACTGTAGGCTACCGACCAGATTTTTTCGCCGCAATTGGCCGGGTAGCGGCCTGCGAACTCAATTTTGCTGGGGGTGTAAAAGTCGGCCTTGAGGTGGGCTTTCCAGTTGGCGCAGTTGCCACCGCCCATGGGCAACTCGGTGGGGATCAGCACGCCGGCAATCGGCGGCTCGGACTTGATCAGCACCCGCTGGCCTGCATCGTCGGGGGTGAAGGTAAAAATCAGCGATTTAAAGTTGACAAGCAGGCCGTCGGGCGCGGCGTTGTAGGGGCGCAGGGGCTCGTCGTCGAAGTCTGCCGGGTTCTTGTCGGGCACCTGGAAGATGCTGCGGTCCAAAATAATGTCGCCCCGCACCTCGCGCACGCCCTTGGCCTGCACTTTGGCAAACAGTTCCTGGATACGCTCCAGTACCAGCTTGGGGTCGCCACTGCCGCGCAAGATCAAATTGCCCTCCAGCACGCCGCCACGTACGATCAGGCCGTCTATATACACACGGTTTTTCCAGGTGAAGGTGGGCCCCAGGGTGTGCAGCGCCGCGTAGGTGGTCACCAGCTTCATCACCGAGGCGGGGTTGACGCTGGCATCCGAGCGGTGCGAGAGCCGGTAGCTGGGCGTTGCGGCGGGGGCTGTAGGCACTGAGACCGGCAGAATATTGGGGCTGGCAGCGCTGGAAGTAAGGGCTTCTTGGGGAGGGGCGATGAGCGTGACGGTAGCGCCTTGTGCCGTGGTAAGGGCTGTTTGTGTAAGTGCCGTGCGGGTGACAGAAGGTATCGCGCTCACCACCACACTGATAGCCTCGCGCGGCACGCCTGCGCGGGCCAAAGCGGCCAACACCTCGGCTGGCAGAGCATAAGCGCTGGTGCTGATGCAGCAGGCCAGTAGCCATGGTTGCAAGATTGTTCGAGAGAGCGACTGCATGGTGTGATTATCGCTTGCGGTGCCAATAGAACAATGCACAGACTGGCAGCGCGGGGCGCACAAGGCGCCGCGCAACCCGAAGGCCGGCGGCGCGCCTCAGGTAACGCCAAACTAGGGCTTAGCCGTTAAAGCGGCCGCTTGCGTTAAACACGCCCATGTCGACAAACTTGGAGCCTACAAAAGGCCCGCTGGTGTAGTTCACGTCAAAACCGCCTAGGTCAAAGTTATGCCCATCCGTCAGCGCGGTGCGCAGTTTGGCGCGGCTTACGTCGCGGCCTGCGCGCACCAAGCCCTCGGCCACCACGGCATCGATGTTCTTGCCGTCTACAGCCAGAGCCACTTGTGCCACGGGCTTCACGCCATGGGTGCTGAGCGCGCGCTGGGGATCGCCCAGTACTTCTTTGCCATACCCGGTGTCCAGGCAAAAGATGGCTATATCCTTGACGCCCCTGCTTACGCATTTACCCATCAAACGCTGGGTCACGTCGGTGTGGCTGGCGCGCACATGGCAGGTGTCAATCTAAAATCAAAAGCGGTTCTGATTGATCAATATCCTAGGGTTTCTGTTCAAATGCTGCGTAATATTTGCCCACAGCGTTTCTGTAACCAGCAGCGGCCAAGAAATGAAAGAAACATGAGAGTAGAGCTCAACCCCAAATTTCGCACACATTTCGGCATTGGGGTTACTACGGGTGCATAATTCGACTCCCGACCTTTGGTTGTGATTACTTCTAGCCCATGAACCGTTTAGCTGCCATATTGCCTGCGACCCAAGTGCTGGTAGGAATTGATGCCACCAGTAAGAAGCGTGCCTTTGAAGAGGCCGGGTTGTTGTTTGAAAACCTGCATGGCCTGTCGCGCGCTTTGGTTACCGACAGCCTGTTCGCACGCGAGCGCTTAGGCTCTACCGGTTTAGGCCACGGCGTGGCCATCCCGCATGGCCGCATCAAAGGGCTTAAAGCACCGATGGCTGCGGTGTTTCGCTTGAACCAGCCGATCGGCTTTGACGCCCCTGATGAAATAGCCGTTGGCTTGCTGATCTTTTTGCTGGTGCCAGAGGCCGCTACGCAAAAGCATCTGGAAATTTTGTCAGAGATCGCTGAGCTGCTCAGCGATGCCGCCCTGCGCGAGAAAATTAAATCGGCCGAGCAGGTGGAAGTGCTGCATGGCCTGATTTCCCATTGGCAGTCGGCGACAGTGGCCTTGGCCGCTGCGGCTTAAGCCGGTTCGCAGGCCGGCCCCATTTTTGCGCCTGCCATCACGCCGTTCGTAGCTGCCAAGCGCCCACGTAGGCGGGCGTTTGCGGGGACCACTTTGAGTTCTTTGTCTGGCCCAGCTTGTCGCTAAGCTAAGATAGCCTTTCCTGCTTTAGCCACACCACCCCCATGAAACCTACGGTCATCAGCGCCGACGTGCTGTTTGAAGACCACCGCTCCCACTTGAAATGGGATTGGGTGGCAGGCCTGGGCGCCTCCGAGCGTCGCTTTGACGAAGTGGCCGTGCGGGCCGCCCGCTCGGGCGCTGACCTGGTGGGCTACCTCAACTACATCCACCCCTACCGCGTGCAGGTGCTGGGCGAGCGCGAGGTGGCCTACCTGACTAATGCCAGCCATGAGGACTGTGCCCGGCGCGTCTCGCGCATTGTGACGCTGGAGCCGCCGGTGCTGGTAGTGGCTGACGGCCAAACCGCGCCTGATACACTGCTATCTTTATGCGAGCGTGCGCAAATACCGGCCTTCCAAACCAGCGAGTCTGCCGCCTTCGTCATTGACGTGTTGCGCGCCTATTTGTCGCGCCATTTTGCCGACCGGCACACGATGCACGGCGTGTTCATGGATATTTTGGGCCTGGGCGTAATGATCACCGGTGAGTCAGGGCTGGGCAAAAGCGAGCTGGGCCTGGAGCTGATATCGCGCGGCAATGGCCTGGTGGCCGACGACGCGGTAGATTTGTTTCGCATCAACCAAACCGGCATCGAGGGCCGCTGCCCTGAGCTGCTGCAAAACCTGCTGGAGCTGCGCGGCATCGGCCTGCTGGACATTCGCGCCATTTTTGGCGAGACGGCTGTGCGCCGCAAAATGCGCCTCAAGCTCATCGTGCATTTGGTGCGCCGCCAAACCATGGAGCGCGACTACGAACGCATCCCCTACGAGCCGCTCACGCAAGATGTGTTGGGCATTCCCATCCGCAAGGTCGTTATCCAGGTGGAGGCGGGTCGCAACATTGCCGTGCTGGTCGAGGCGGCTGTGCGCAACACTATTTTGCAGTTGCGCGGGATTAATACATTTGACGACTTTGTCGAGCGGCAACGCAAGGCGATGGACACATCGCCCCCCGCGCGGTACTGAGCCTGCGAGGGCTGTGTGCACATATCGCCGAAATAGACGCTCTGTATTTAATAGCTGCTCCCGCGATATTCTATTGGCCTATAGGCCGATAAGCTTCTTAAAAAAGGCTCTGAAACCGGTAAATTCGCGGTTTTCAGCCGATTTTCGAGCTCCCAGGGGTGCGTAAACCCTTCAAAGCGGCGATTTTGGCCGATTATTAGAGTGTCAATCGGCCCGCAAGCCAATAGAATATCGCGGTAGCAGCTACATAAATCATAGCTAATATTTTCCCCTTAAGAGCGGGTTGTCGTGGTTCGGTGGGGCAGCACGCTCGATCGCCGCAAGGTAACCAAGCTAGACAAGAGACTGTCAAAGCCGACGCGACCGGTGTCCAAGGTTAAAGCGCTAAGCCAGCGCCTCCCAGCGCTCCAGGGTTTGCAGCAGCTCGGTTTCTATAGCCGCTTCTCGTTGCGCCAGTTGCAGGGCTTTGGCGTTGTCGGTCACATACAGCTTGCCGTCGGCCAACTGGCCTTGGATGGCTTTTTGCTCATCTTCCAGACCTTTGATACGCTCAGGCAGGTTGTCTAGCTCGCGTTGTTCTTTGTAGCTGAGTTTTTTGCGTGGTGCGGCCGGTGTGGCAGCGGTTTGCACTTCGTTGGGTGTTGACGACGCTGCAGAGTCAGCAGATCTTTGCTCAGTATTTAGTAGCTGCTCCCGCGATATTTTAGGGGCCTGCACCTCATTTTTGCTTGAATTCTTGGCGCTAGGGGCAAGCTGCGCGCTGCGCGCACGCTGCGTCAACCAATCTTGCACGCTGCCTTCGTATTCGCGCCAAAAGCCCGGCTGGCTGGGCGTGGCTTCCCAGGCGATGATGCTGGTGACGACGTTGTCTACAAAGGCGCGGTCGTGGCTGACCAGGAAGACGGTGCCGGGGTAGTCTTGCAGCATTTCTTCCAGCAGTTCCAGGGTGTCAATGTCCAGATCGTTAGTAGGTTCGTCTAGCACCAGCACGTTGGCGGGGCGGGCGAACAGGCGGGCCAGCAGTAAGCGGTTGCGCTCGCCACCGCTTAAGGATCGCACTGGAGAGTTGGCGCGGGCGGGGCTGAACAAAAAGTCGCTGAGGTAGCTTTTGACGTGTTTGCGCTGGCCGTTGATCTCGATCCACTCGCTGCCGGGGCTGATAAAGTCTTCCAGCGTGGCGTCCAGGTTGAGCTTGTCGCGCATTTGGTCAAAGTAGGCTACCTGCAGGTTGGCGCCTTGGCGCACTTTGCCGCTGTCGGGTTGCAGTTCGCCCAGAATCATTTTCAGCAGGGTGGTTTTGCCTGCGCCGTTGGGGCCCAGGATGCCGATTTTGTCGCCGCGCATGATGGTAGCGGTAAAGTCGCGCACGATGGTTTTGGGGTGGCCGCTGCCCAGGGTGGCCGGGAAGGCCAGGCAGGCGTCGGTCAGCTCGCTGACCAGCTTGCCGCCGCGCTCGCCTACGTCCAGGTCCAGTTTGACGCGGCCTAGCGCGTTGCGGCGCTCGGAGTGGCTGCTGCGCAGCTCGCCCAGGCGGTTGATACGCGCGGTGGCGCGGGTGCGGCGGGCTTCTACGCCTTTGCGGATCCAGATTTCTTCTTGCGCCAGCAGCTTGTCGGCCTTGGCAAAGATAATGGCCTCTTGCGCCATTTGCTCTGCTTTTTGCAGCACGTAGGCGGCAAAGTTGCCGGGGTAGCCGGTCAGCTTGCCACGGTCAAGTTCGACAATGCGGGTGGCCACAGCGTCCAAAAAGGCACGATCATGGCTGATGGTGACGATGCTGCCTTTAAAGGCTACCAGCAATTCTTGCAGCCAGGTGATGGCGTCCAGGTCCAAATGGTTGGTGGGTTCGTCTAGTAGCAGTACATCTGGGCGTGCGACCAGGGCTTGCGCCAAGGCGACGCGCTTTTTGGTACCGCCTGAGAGCTGGCCCACCACTGCGTCGGGGTTCAACTTAAGGCGCTGCAGGGTCTCGGTCACGCGCTGCTCCCAGTTCCAGCCGTCTTGGTCTTCGATGATGGTTTGCAGCTTGTCCAGGTCGCCTTCGCCCGACAAATATTGCTCCATCACGGCTTTGAGCGAGGCAATGCCTGCGCTGGCAGCTTCAAAAACCGTAGCGTCCGGGTCAAGCACGGGCTCTTGCGCCACATACACCACGCGCACGCCGCCTTGCAGTTGCAGCACGCCGTCGTCGGGTTTCTCTAGCCCAGCCAGTATTTTGAGCAAGGACGACTTGCCTGCGCCGTTGCGGCCAATCAGGCCGACTCTCTCCCCCGTCTCCAATGAAAAATCAGCGTGGTCGAGCAGCGCAAAGTGCCCATAAGCGAGTTGCGCATCTAAAAAAGTAATCAAAGCCATAACCCTGATTGTCGGGCATGAACGCGGGAGATAAGAAACTAGAACCGATACGCCCCTCTAATCGGGCTATAGTTTCAGTGGAATTGCGGTGCCCCAGCTCTCAGAACGCACCGCCGAAATAACTTGTTAAATTTTGAAAGTCACCTGATGGCCATAGAACTCCAAATCAACGGCAAGGCGCACAGCGTGCAGGCCGACGGCGCCATGCCCCTGCTGTGGGTGCTGCGCGATGTGCTCAACATGACGGGCACCAAGTTTGGCTGCGGCGTGGCGGCCTGCGGAGCTTGCACGGTGCGGGTAGACGGCGCGGCGGTGCGCTCGTGCGTCACGCCAGTGTCTACCGTGGTGGGCAAGCAGGTTCAAACTATCGAGGGTTTGGGCGCTGCCAAGCTGCACGCCTTGCAAGAAGCCTGGATCGCTGAGCAAGTGCCCCAGTGCGGCTACTGCCAAAGCGGCATGCTCATGGCGGCTGCCAGTCTGCTGGAAGCCACGCCCCAGCCCACCGACGCGCAAATTGATGCTGCGATGACCAATATCTGCCGCTGCGGCACCTACCAGCGTGTGCGCGCGGCGATTCATCGGGCAGCGGGAGCGGTAAAAACAGCGGCATTGAGCGCCGCCGGGCCGCCCCAAGGCGCGAAGGCCCCCCTGGGGGGCAGTGCAGTACACGCAGTGACAAACGTGGGGGCAGTCCAACTCGCCGCCGGGCCGTCCCAAGGCGCGAAGGCCCCCTTGGGGGGCAGTGCAGTACACGCAGTGACAAACGTGGGGGCTACAGCATGAAGAGGCGTAACTTACTGTTGTCTGCCGCAGGTATCGGCGGAGCGCTCTTGGTCGGTTGGGGCGTGATGCCCCAGCGCTCCCGCTTGGGCACTGGCGAGTTGATGCTGCCCACAGAGGGCGAAGTCGCCCTGAACGGCTGGATCAAAATTGCCGCTGATGGCACCGTGGTGTTGGCCATGCCCCGCAGTGAGATGGGCCAAGGCGTGCACACCGCGCTGGCCATGCTGGTGGCCGAAGAGCTGGATGTGCCGCTGTCCCAGGTACGTATTGCGCCTTCGGGCTTGGACAAGATTTATGGCAACGTCGCCATGTTTGTGGCCTCGCTGCCCTTCCACCCGAACGACAGCGAGCCAGGCCACCAAACTACGGTGGTGAAAACCGGCCAGTGGGTGGTGGGCAAAGTGGCGCGTGAGCTGGGCGTGGTGGTCACGGGTGGCTCGTCCAGCGTGGCCGATGCCTGGGGCCCTCTGCGCTTGGCTGCGGCCACCGCGCGCGCCCAATTGGTGGGTGCAGCTGCCGCGCAGTGGGGCGTGCCCGCAGCGCAAGTCAACATCAGCCAGGGCCTAATGACTGCGGCGGGCAAAACCGGCAAGTTGGGCGAGTTTGCCAAAGCTGCTGCCGGCGTGTCCCCCGGTGAGGTCCAGGTCAAAATGGCCAAAGATTTCAAGCTGCTGGGCACGGCCGCCCCGCGCACCGATGTGCCCGCCAAGGTCAATGGCACAGCGCAGTTTGGCATTGACATGCGTTTGCCCGGCATGGTGTTTGCAGCAGTGCGCCTCTGCCCGATGTTGGGCGGCGCACCGGGATCGGTAGATGCGTCCAAAGCGCTGGCTTTGCCCGGTGTAGAGCGCGTGGTGCACTTGCCCACCCTGGGTGGCGGCACGGCGGGCTTGGCGGTGGTGGGCGCTACCTCATGGCATGCCAAACAAGGCGCGCAGGCCTTAGAGGTGCAGTGGCAGCAGCGGCCAACCGGCGCGCTGGACAGCGCGCAGATTGAATCCCAACTGCGTGACGCGGCAAGTAGAGGCGGTGGGTATGCTTTCCACAGCCGTGGCTCGGTAGACGCTGCCGAGAGCAGTGCCAGCCGCAAGATCGAGGCCCTGTACAGCGCGCCCTATCTGGCCCACGCCACCATGGAGCCGATGAACTGCACAGCGCAGGTTAAAGACGGCAAAGTCACCGTTTGGGCGCCCACGCAGGTGCCGCAAATGGCGCGCGATATCGCTGCGCTGGTCGCTGGCGTGCCGAAAGAGGCTGTCACCGTGCATGTGACCATGCTGGGCGGCGGCTTTGGCAGGCGTCTGGAGGTCGACTTTGTGGCGCAA
>JAYVDN010000332.1:0-2020 GCA_043749385.1 Polaromonas sp. | reverse complement strand
CCCAAACCGATTAACCAAAACCAGCTCACACCAAAATGGGGCCAGCCATGCAGCCACGGCCACCAGGCCAGCAACACAGCGCCCACAATGCATTGCCAGGTGGCCAGCGCATATGCGCTGATGCCGGGCGTTGATTTGGCAATCAGTGACACCGCCGCATATGACAGCGAGCCGCCCACGCACATGACCAGCCCCCAGACATACCTGTCAGTCATGGGTTGAAAAGTGTCAGCGGTACCGACCAGCCCGGTGGCCAGCATCAGCCCCGCCAAAGCCAGGCATGTGGCTGCCACCTGTGGTTTTGAGATCGGCTCCTTCAGCCACCATGCCGCTATAGCCATCAGCCAAAACGGCTGGATATGAAAAACCACTGTTGCCACCCCTATTGAGGTGCTCGAAATAGCCCCAAAAAACAAGCCCCAATTGGCCAGCATCAAAACCCCGGCAACTAGGGCAGCCAGTAGATTAAAAGTGCTCAATCGCAATTGCTCCAGTTGCCCCGTTACAGCGCCCCAAGCCAGCAAAGCCAATAAGCCGAATGCGCAGCGAAACCACACCGTGGTCAGCGGATGCTGGCCCGCTTCTTCAACAAATACGCCCAGCGTTCCGAGTACCAGGCCGCCAGTCACCATCAGCCATAGCCCGTGGCGTTGGCGTGATGTAGATGTTGCAAGGTTTGGCGTGTGAGCGGTGTCAGGCATTCACATAGTGTGCTGGCCGCACTAAAATTTGAAAAGCAGATTTAATTTAACTTTAATATTCGTAAATCGAATATAACTTGTAGAATTTGCACCATGCAAGCCACTGACCTACAACTTGACTGGCTCAATGCCTTTGTGGCGGTGGTGGACGCGGGTTCGTTATCAGCGGCTGCGCCGCGCATTGCCAGATCGCAATCAGCCGTTAGCATGCAGCTTAAAAAGCTCGAAGTAGCTGTGGGCTGCCCGGTGTTGCTTCGCGGTCCGCGCCATATGGAGCTGACTGAAGTAGGCCAAGACTTGCTCGGTTATGCACGGCGATTGCTGGAATTACATGGTGAGGCGCTCACTGCGCTGCACGGCCCACGCTTGTCGGGCAGCGTCAGCTTGGGTATGCCCGACGACTACGCGGCCACGTATTTGACCCCCGTGCTGCGCAGCTTTACCGCCAGCCATGCAGGTGTAGAAATTTCGTTGGTGTGTGAGCAGTCCAGTTCTTTGATTCCACAAGTCCAGCGCGGTACGCTGGACTTGGCGGTTATTTCACGCAGCAAAAGCAAACAAGGCGCTCATTTGTTTTATGAGCCGCTGGTGTGGGTGGCCAGCAGGCAACATGAAGCCTGGCTACGCCAGCCCTTGCCGCTGGCCATGTATGAACCGACCAGCCAGGCGCGCATCGAATGCGTTGCGGCACTTAACCGGCAGCGCTGCGCCTACCGCGTGGCTTACAGCAGTGCCAGCCTGGCAGGCCAGTTAGCGGCAGTGCAGAGCGGCTTGGCTGTTGCTGTGCTTACGCGGTGCAGCGTGCCTGATGACTTGCTGATCTTGCAGGCCAGGCACGGCTTGCCTGATTTAGCGGCGATGGATGTGGCTGTGATGCGCAGCAAGACTTCGCGCCGCAACCCGGCTGTGGATGCTTTGGAGCAAAAAATTATCAGTACGCTTGGGCGGGGTGTTTAGACGTTAATCCCTCTCCCGCTTGCGGGCGAGGGCAGGGGTGAGGGCTCTAGGAGTCTTTACTAAATGCAACTTGTGTGGCGCGCGAATGCCCTCACCCCAACCCTCTCCCGGAGAGGAGAGGGAGTAAATGCACGCACTTTTTTTACAGGCCAGCCGCAGCGCGCAGCGCAGCAGCTTTATCTGTTTTTTCCCAAGTAAATTCTGGCTCATCACGTCCAAAGTGCCCATACGCAGCCGTCTTCTCGTAAATCGGGCGGAGCAGGTCGAGCATTTGAATGATGCCTTTTGGGCGCAGGTCAAAATGCTCTTGCACCAACTCTGACAACTTGTCGTCGCTCATCACGCCGGTGCCTTCGGTGTAG
>JAYVDN010000331.1:0-21411 GCA_043749385.1 Polaromonas sp. | reverse complement strand
ACGACACCGTCGTAGCTGAGTTTCCAGTGCTTGTACTGGGACGGATTGGTTTGGTATTCAACGCGGCTCGGGGTGGTCATGGGCTGGGTCTCTCAATGGGAATGGTGCACTGGGTTGCAGGGTGGCTTTGCCTTCGACACGCATAATAATGCATATCACGAACTTGCGTCAAGCATTTTTTTGCATTTGTGCAATATATTTCGTATTGACTTGTGTTTTATTGGAGCCCGGAGAGTTGTCGGGCGCGGTCACAGTACGCACAGCGGGGTGTTTATCGTCCGCCCTCATACTGGGGTACCAGAAATCGGTCAGCCAATAAACACCCCACTGTGCAGCGACCACGGTAGTTCGCTACCCGTGGTTTCCTGTCAGTTTGCCCGGCGACTACGGGTAGCGCGCCACCCACTTCGCAGGCGATAAAGCGTATGCCGAACGACCGATTTCTGGTACTCCAGCATCAGGGCGTTTGGCATACGCTTTATCGCCCACGAAGCACACCAGCGTAGCGACTAGCGATTAGCCTACTCTTTTTCTCCCGCAAGGTACAAGAGCACGCCCGCGAGGCACCCAAGAACGCCTGCAACGCACAAGAGCACAGCCGCCCAGCGCTCACCCGCCCTAGCAGCCGAAAGCCGCCTTACTTCGGCGTCAGCATCTTCTTGATTTCCGCCATATGCTCATTGGACCGTTTGGTCATACTGGCCATCGAATCGGTTTGCGCCTTGCGGGCCATCTCGGCCAGGTCTTTGGCATCGGCCAGCGCCTTGGCATAGGCCTTTTTTACAATTTCCGTCTGCTTGGCCGGGTCACCCACGCTGCTGGCCAAACTCTGCGTCGTGGTCTGGATCTCCTGCATCGCAGCGGCCAGCATTTCGGCCTGCTTGCGACCCATGTCCTGCATGGCTTGCAGGGCCGCCTTGTTCGATTCGGCCAAGGCCTCAATATCTTTGCGGCGCGCCTCAATGATGGCAGTCATATCGATGCCAGGAACTTTGAATTTCTCTAGCATCTTGGTCATGTCGCCAAATGGGTTGGGGGTGGGGTTTGCCATGTGAAGTCTCCATAAATTGTGGGGGGAGTAATTTTGCCTGAAACCCGCTGCCCCGCCTATCCATCACACGTCAGCGCGCGGCACACCGCTTGGCTTGGGCAAACCGTCCACTACGTATTTAATAGCTGCTCCCGCTTTATTCTATTGGCCTGCAGCCCGATTGACATTCTAAAAGCAGGTCAAAACAGCTGAATTTTTGAGTTTCAGACACTCAGTCGACTTAAAAGGCAGCTTTCGCATGCTGATATGGCCAATTTTGGGCCGTTTTTGAGGGCTAAATAGGGCTGCGGCCCTTCAAAATATTGCGGGAGCAGCTTCTAAAAGCATAGCGTGTGTTTTCGCCTCGGATACGCTCTGCGTTAGCGTTGCGGCTAACCAGGCAGCTACGCCCTCCCGAAAATCGGTCTTTGGGCCATTCAACTACCCAAAAATGCGGGTAAACACCTGCGAATAGGCACCCAAAAGGCCCATTTCCGCTTGCAGAGCCCATGTTATATGCAATATAATACATTTATGCAGGAGAGTGATGCGGCAATATAGTACGTGCCACATCCACCGAAGGCGCAAACTCCCATGAACGCTCAGGTCACCACCACTGCACTTTTTTGTTCGAAAGCCGTCTGGAGAGCCGCAGCACCCTGATCACCAGGGCGCTACGCACCGAAGGAGCAAACCGGGTGCCGCTGTGGCATGTCGGTGAATCTCTCAGGTACCAAGGACAGGGGGAGCGGCGCTGCATAGCAAGCAGATTGGCTACGGGTTTAGTAGCTTCTTACGCTTGTTTTTATGAAGCTCTTGCATTCAAAGGTTCTCCCATGAAAGTACTCGTCCTCGGCAGCGGTCTGCTCGGTGTCAGCTCTGCCTACTATTTATCCCAATTTGGCCACGAAGTGACAGTGGTAGACCGCCAGGCCCATCCGGCGGCGGAAACCAGCTTTGCCAACGGCGGGCAAATCTCGGTCAGCCATGCCGAGCCCTGGGCCAACCCCAGCGCGCCGCTCAAGGTGCTGCAATGGCTGGGCAAGGAAGACGCGCCGCTTTTGTTTCGCATCCGCGCAGACATGCGCCAGTGGCTGTGGGGCCTGCAGTTTTTGCGCGAATGCACGCCCGCGCGCACGCGCTACAACATCGAACAGATCGTGCGTCTGGGCACCTACAGCCGCGACATGCTGCAGGCGCTGCGCCGCGATACGGGTCTGCAATACGACCAGCGCACCCAAGGCATTTTGCATTTTTATACCTCGCACAAAGAGTTTGACGGTGCGTACGGCCCGGCCCAGCAGATGCGCGAGCTGGGCTGTGACCGCCGGGTGATCAGTGCCGAAGAGGCCATCAGGCTGGAGCCCGCCTTGGCCCACATGCGCGGGCAACTGGCCGGTGCCACCTACACCGCCGAAGACGAGTCGGGCGACGCCAACCGCTTTGCGCGCGAGCTGGTCAAGCTGTGTGAGGCGGCGGGCGTGAAGTTCCTGATGAGCCACACTATCACGGCCCTGCGCGAAGCGGGCGGTCAGCTGGAGCATGTGGAGGCCACCGACAGCGAGGGGCGTTTTCAGCGCCTGCGCGCAGACAGCTATGTGCTGGCCATGGGCTCGCTCAGCCCCCTGTACACCGCGCCGCTGGGCATTCATTTGCCGATTTACCCGGCCAAGGGCTACTCCGTCACCATGCCCGTCAAAGATGCCCGCATGGCCCACCAGGTGAGCCTGACAGACGATGAATACAAGCTGGTCTTCTCGCGCCTGACTGGCCCCAGCAGCGACCGCCTGCGCATTGCGGGCACCGCAGAATTTAACGGCTACGACCGCGACCTGAACCGCGTGCGCTGCGAGGCCATTGTGCGCCGCGTCGAGCAGCTCTTCCCCGGTGCGGGCGATGCGACCCAGGCCAGCTACTGGACGGGCCTGCGCCCGGCCACGCCCAGCAATGTACCCATCATCGGCACCAGCAAGTTGCCCAATCTGTTTTTCAACACCGGCCACGGCACGCTGGGCTGGACCCATGCCTGCGGCTCGGGCAAGAGCATTGCCCGCATCGTCAGCGGCCTGGCACCCGAAGTTGACTTTGCATTTTGCGGCTTGCGCAGCCAGGCTTCAAATTCCACCACGCCCACAGCCCGGTCAGCTGCGACGCGTTCCCACTAGACCAGTCCATCTGGACATTCCACTTTGAATTAACGAGGCACCCTCTATGAAATCCTGGACAAAAACCCTGCTGGCCACGGGCCTGCTGGCGCTCGCTCCTTTCGCCTTAGCGCAAAACTTCCCCAGCAAACCGGTCACGATGATTGTCGCCTTCCCACCCGGCGGTGGCTCTGACGTGCTGGGCCGCGCCATGGCCAAGGGCATGCAAGACACGCTGGGCCAGCCTGTCATCGTGGAAAACGTGGTGGGCGTAGGCGGCTCGCTGGGGGTGCTCAAGGCGGCTAACGCCACGCCCGATGGCTACACCATCATGGCCGGCTCGCCGCTCGAATTGATCTACACCCCGCTGGGCATTGCCGCAGCCAAAAACAAGCCCGAAGACATGCGCATGGCCGCCCTGGTGGGCCACACCCCCATCGCCATTGCCGTGCGCAAAGACCTGCCTGTGAATACGCTGGAGGAGTTTATAGCCTATGCCAAAAAAGCCGACAAACCCCTCAGCTTCGGCTCCACCGGCATTGGCTCGCTCTACCACTTGATGGCTGAAAAAGCTCTGCAAAACGCGGGCGCCAAAGGCCTGCATGCGCCCTACAACGGTCTGGCCCCCTACCTGAAAGACCTGATGGGCGGCGTGATTGACTTTGCCGTGGTGCCGCTGGTGGGCCCGGTGCTGGGCGCGATTGACGGCGGCCAAATCAAAGCTCTGGCCGTAGCCTCCAACGAGCCGCTTGCGCGCCTGCCCAAGCTGCCGCTGGCCCGCGCCACCAAAGGCTTTGAAGACTACCAGTTCAGCATTTGGATCGGCATCCAGACCAGCGCCAAGATGCCAGAAGCCCAGTTGGGCGCGATCCACAAAGCCGCTTACGTCGCCTTGGCCAACGCCGATGTGCGCAAGATTATCGAAACCTCGGGCACCGTGATTGCCGCGCCCATGACGGTGCCGCAGCTTGATGCCTTCTACAAAAAAGAAGCTGTGACGGGTGCGGCCATGGCCAAGTCGATCAATCTGCAAGCGCAGTAATTCTAGTAGCGGGGTCGCCAAAATCCCGAGGGCTGGGCAGACCCCGCTGCTCGCTTCAAATCGGTTGCTGTCGTAGACGGCTTGCGCAATTGACGCGCAATACGCTATACATTAAATAGCTGCTCCCGCGATATTCTAAAGGGCTGCGGCCCAATACTCTATTAAAAACAAGCTGAAAATCAGCTTATTCAGGCAACTTTAACTGCTGGCGCACTACGCGGCGTAGCGCCACAAAAGTGGCGTCCAAGTCTTGGGCACTGGTGTCCACACGCAACTGCGCCTTGGAGTAAAAAGCAGCGCGCCCGGCCAGGATGCTTTTCAGGTCCTCGATGGCCTCTTTGCTGGCGGCCATGGGTCGCAGGTCGCCTTGGGCAGTGACGCGCTTGAGGTGATCGACAGGGTCAGCTTGCAGCCACACCGTGGTGCATTGCGAGATCAGTTGGGTAAATGTGGCCGCCTCAGACACTAGCCCGCCGGGCGTGGCAATGACGACTTCAGAATAACTTTTGACCAGTTCTTCCAGCGCGCGCCGCTCGTACCTGCGGTAGGCATTCGCCCCATACAAGGCCTGTATCTCGGCCACGCTGCCACCGGCCAGTTTCTCTATCTCACGGCTCAGCTCTACAAAGGGGTAGCCCAAGTCTTTGGCCAGCATCGCGCCGAGGGCAGATTTACCCGCACCGCGCAGGCCTATCAAGGCAATGCGTTTGCTTGCCGAGCCGTCACCCACCAAGGCGCCACCCAGCATGCCGCCCAAGGCGATGCGCACGCGCTGCAAGGCCGCGTCGTCCTGGCCGCTGAGCAGCTCACGGATCATCAGCCATTCGGGTGACGAGGTGGTGATGTCGCCGATCAGTTCGCTCACGGCACACTGCAGCGCGCCCGAGACTTGCAGCAGCACCAGGAGCGAGGCATTGCCCACGCCGTACTCCATATTGGCCAAATGCCGCTCTGACACACCCGCCGCCAGCGCTACAGCCTTGCGGGTCATGCCCCGGCGTGCGCGCAAAGCGCCCATACGCTGGCCCAGTGCGACCAAGTAGGGGTGGCGTTCTTGGCCATCGACCTCGCTTGGGGCTACGGAAGGCGCACCCGTCGCAGCAGATTTAACTGGGTTGACCGCTTTAGCAGACGCAGATTTATGCAATATAGTGCTTGACTTCATTTTTGAATTAAACTATCGTTACCGGATGCACAATACTTCATATTACGCGAAAACGCAAATACAAGTCCATTTTTTAGTTGCCTGATCCAGCTATAGTTTGGCGACACATGAAGCCCACTGCGATGGGCGCGTGGCACCACACGAGGAGACACCTTTGACAAGCCCCCACACAGCCGTAGCACCCCCCGTTGCCATCTTCAATTTTGCCGAGCACCTAATAGCGCTGAATCAGCAGCGCCCCAACAAAGCGGCTTACATCGATGACCAAGGCACCTTAAGCTACGGCGACTTGGCGCAGCGCATTCAGTCCATGGCGGCCGCACTGCTTGCCCAAGGTATCCGCCGTGAAGAGCGCGTGCTGGTGCTGATGCACGACTGCAACGACTGGCCGGTGGCTTTCCTGGGCGCGCTGTACGCAGGCATCGTGCCCGTGGCGGTGAACACCTTGCTCACTGCGGATGACTATGCCTACATGCTGCAGCACAGCCGCGCGCAGGCGGCCTTGGTGTCGCAGGCCCTGCTGCCCGCTTTGCAGGCCGCGATGGCGCAAGGCGGGCATGAAGTGAAAAGCACCATCGTCTCGCGCCCCAAAGCCGCTGTGCCTGGAGGCATGCAGGCCATGGACACCCTGCTGGCACAGCACGCGCCGCTGGCTGCTGCCGCGCCCACCAGAGCCGACGACCCTGGTTTTTGGCTGTACTCCTCCGGCTCCACAGGCAAGCCCAAAGGCACGCTGCACAGCCACGGCAACCCGTACTGGACTGCGCAGCTGTACGGCAAAGAGATCTTGGGCATGCGAGAGCAAGATGTGTGCTTCTCTGCGGCCAAGCTGTTTTTTGCCTATGGCCTGGGCAATGCCCTCACCTTCCCATTGAGCGTGGGAGCCACCACGATTTTGATGGCCGAGCGGCCTACGCCGGACGCTGTCTTCAAGCGCTGGCTGGGCCAGGTGGGCGCTACCCAGCCCACCCTTTTCTTCGGCGCGCCCACGGGCTTTGCAGGCATGCTGGCAGCGCCCAATCTGCCTGCCAAAAACGAGGTGGCCCTGCGCATGGCCTCGTCCGCTGGCGAGGCGCTACCCAAGGAGCTGGGCGAGCGCTTTACCGCGCACTTTGGCGTAGAAATTATTGACGGCATAGGCTCCACTGAAATGCTGCACGTGTACCTGTCCAACCAACCCGGCAAGGTGCGCTACGGCACTACAGGCTGGCCCGTGCCGGGCTACCAAATAGAGCTGCGCAGCGACGACGGCCGGGCCGTAGCCGACGGCGAGCCGGGCGACCTGTATGTGCAAGGCCCCAGCGCCGCCTTGATGTACTGGGGCAACCGCGAAAAATCGCGCGATACCTTTCAGGGTGCGTGGACCAAAAGCGGCGACAAGTATGTGCGCAATGCGGACGGCAGCTACACCTATTCAGGCCGGGGTGACGACATGCTCAAGGTCAGCGGCATCTACGTGTCGCCCTTTGAGGTGGAGGCCACCTTGGCGCAACACCCGGCTGTGCTGGAGTGCGCCGTGATTGGCAAAGAAGACGTGGATGGCCTGACCAAGACCAAAGCCTTTGTCGTGCTCAAGCAAGGGCAGCAGGTGGATGAAGCTGCTTTGAAGGCTTTTGTCAAAGACAGGTTAGCCCCCTACAAGTACCCGCGCTTTATAGAGTTTATTGACGAGTTGCCCAAAACGGCCACAGGTAAAATTCAGCGCTTCCGCCTGCGCGACATCGAGCGCAAGGCGTAATGAAAAACCTAACGAAAAGCCTGACGAAAGGCCTGAGCATGCGCAACTCCGTTTGTTGGAAGAATCCAGCATGAGCCTGGCCAGTTTTCTCATCCAGTTGCTCAATAGCGTGCAGTACGGCCTGCTGCTGTTCATGCTGGCGGCGGGCCTCACCTTGATCTTCGGCATCATGGGTGTGGTCAACTTGGCGCATGGCAGCTTTTACATGCTGGGCGCGTACCTGGCGTGGTGGCTGTCCACCCTTACCGGCAGCTTGACGCTGGCCATTGTGCTGGGCGTGGTGTTGTCGGTGCTGTTTGGCTTGGCGCTGGAGCGTTTGCTGTTTCGCCACTTCTACCAGCGCAGCCACCTGGACCAGGTGCTGCTTACCTTTGGCCTGATCTACATTTTTGAAGAAACCCGCTCCATCCTGTGGGGCGACGATGTGCATGGCGTGACGATTCCGGATGCACTGTCTGCGTCGATTCCACTGACCGACAACCTCTCCTACCCGGTGTACCGGCTGTTCATGAGCGGCCTGTGCATTGCACTGGCCCTGGGCCTGTACCTGCTGATCTCCAAAACCAAGCTGGGCATGAAGATCCGCGCCGGTGCGTTTAACCGCGACATGGCCGAGTCTTTGGGCATCAATGTCAAGCTGATTCAGATGATTGTGTTTGCGCTGGGTGTGGCCCTCGCTGCGATTGCAGGCATGATCGCCTCGCCCATCGCCTCGGTGTATCCCAACATGGGCTCAAGCGTACTCATCATGTGCTTTGTGGTGGTGGTGATAGGCGGCATAGGCTCGGTGCGCGGGGCCTTGATCGCCGCGCTGCTGGTGGGCTTGGTAGACACCTTTGGCAAAGTGCTGTTCCCGCAAGTGGCCAGCATGCTGGTGTATGTGCTGATGGCGTTGGTGCTGCTGTTTAAGCCGGAAGGTTTGTTCAAACAATGACCGCTTTTTTCACGCTACTTTTTACGCTACCTTTCATGCCATTTTTATCCCGCGCCCGCGAGGCCCGCACATGAGTGTTGCCACCGCCAACTTAGAGCGCCTGCCGCGCAGCATGCAGTTAGCCCTGCTGCTGGCCGCTGTGGCGCTGGCTGCTTTCCCCTTTGTCGGCAGCGACTTTTACATCGGCATGGTCACGCGCATGCTGATCATGGCGATTTTTGCCATGAGCCTGGACGTGCTGCAAGGGGTGACGGGCCTGGTGTCCCTGGGCCACGCGGCTTACTTTGGCCTGGCGGGCTACGCACTGGCGTTTTTGTCGCCAGCCGACAGCGCGCCCAGCATCTGGTGGACGCTGCCGCTGGCCGCGGGCGCTGCGGCGTTGGCGGCGCTGGTGATTGGTTTTTTTGTAGTGCGCACACACGGCATTTACTTCATCATGGTCACTATGGCGTTTGCGCAAATGGTGTTCTTCCTGTTCTTTGACAACAAGGTGCTGGGCGGCTCGGATGGGCTGTACATCAACCTCAAGCCGTCGGTCAATTTGGGCAGCTTTGAACTGCTGAACCTGGACAACAAACGCAGCCTGTACTTTCTGGTTTTCGGCCTCACGCTGGCCGTGTATTTTTTCTTGCGCCGCGTACTGTTCAGCCCCTTTGGCCGCACACTGGGCGGTATCCGCATCAACGAGCACCGCATGCGCGCCATGGGCTACAACACCTTTGCCTACAAGCTGGCAGCCTTCACGCTGGCAGGCGCGCTAGCCGGCGTGGCGGGCTATCTGTGGGGCGTGCAGTCGGGTTACATCAACCCCGAGCTGATGGGTTTTCACCAAAGCGCCCACGCCATCATGATGCTGATTTTGGGCGGCATGGGCAACTTTGCCGGGGCTATTCTGGGCGCGTTTGCTTTTGATATGTTGTTGCATGTGTTCAAAGATTTGCCAACAATTGGCAGTGTGCAGCTGGGCAAGCACTGGCAGTTGTGGATGGGCAGCTTTATCGTGCTGGTGGTGATTTTTGCGCCGCGTGGTTTGCTGGGCTTGATTGAGAAATTCAGAGGCAAAAAAACCGCTGATAACTCGCCAGGAGCCTCGCATGACTGAAGCCCTGCTGGTTGCCAAAAACCTCACCAAACGCTTTGGTGGCTTGGCTGCGGTGAACGACATATCGCTCAGCCTGTACCGCAACACCATCCACGCCGTCATCGGCCCCAACGGTGCCGGTAAATCAACGCTCACCAATCTGCTCAGCGGCGACATCGCGCCCACCTCCGGCAGTGTGCACCTGAACGGCAAAGACATGACCGGGGCCGCACCCGAGAAGGTCTCGCGTGCGGGCCTGGGCCGCAGCTACCAAAAAACCAACATCTTTTTACCATTGAGCGTGTGGGACAACGTGCACCTGGCCGCCCAGTCGCGCGCCCAGCATGCCATGCGCTGGCTGTCTAGCGCTAGCAGTTTCGTAGCTGCTCGCGCGATGGTTCAGAGGGCTATCGAGCAAACGGGCTTACAAAGCAAGCTGCAATCCCTGGCCAGCGCCCTGTCGCACGGCGAGCAGCGCCAGCTAGAAATTGCCATGGCCCTGGCCACGCAGCCACAAGTTTTACTGCTGGACGAGCCGCTGGCGGGCATGGGCACGGCAGAGGCTGAAAAAATGATCACCCTGCTGCACGCTCTGAAAAAAGACCACGCCATTTTGCTGGTAGAGCACGACATGGACGCAGTGTTTGCATTGGCCGACCAGCTTACCGTGATGGTCAACGGCACCATGATTGCCAGCGGACTGCCTGCCGACGTGCGCAGCAACGCCGCCGTACAAGCGGCCTACTTGGGCGAGGAGCACGCATGAACACCCTCTCCACGCCATCCAAGCCATCTAGCGCCTCGCCAAGCCCGTTAAACGCCGCACCGGCCCTGATCCACGTCCAGAGCCTGCAAAGCTACTACGGCGCCAGTCATATCCTGCGCGGCATCGACTTCCATGTAGGCCCCGGCGAGACCATCGGCCTGATGGGCCGCAACGGCATGGGCAAGTCCACGCTGCTCAAGTCCATCATGGGCCTGGTCAAGCCGCGTGGCGGCAGCGTGCACATTGCGGGTAAAGAGATGACGGGACGCTCAGCCTACGAAGTGGCCCAGCTAGGCATCGCCTACGTGCCCGAGGGGCGCGGCATTTTTGGCAACCTGAGCGTGAAAGAAAACCTGCTGATGGCGGCGCGCGCTGGCAAGCGCGACCAAAAAGACTGGACGTATGAGCGCGTGCTGGAGACCTTTCCCCGCCTGACAGAGCGCCTGGGCCACGGCGGCCAGCAGCTCTCCGGCGGGGAGCAGCAAATGCTCACCATTGGCCGCGCGCTAATGACCAACCCTGACGTGCTGATACTGGACGAAGCCACCGAAGGCCTGGCCCCTTTGATAGCCAAAGACATTTGGCGCATTTGCGAGACCATCAAGCAAACCGGCATCAGCAGCATCATTGTGGACAAAAACTACAAGCATGTGACACAGATAACCGACCGCAACGTGATCTTGGTCAAAGGCGAGGTGGTGTTTACTGGCACCTCCGCCGAAATGCACAGCCAGCCAGAGCTCTTGGCCCGGCACTTGGGCGTATAGCGCCAACGGCCCGTTAAAGCGGTTCTGGGGGCTTAAAAACCACCATTAACCACCCTTTACGCCACTACAAACCCTCTTCTGGCAAAAAATAGGCAAAAAAATACCCGCTTACGCGGGTATTTTTTCGTAGTAGCCGAGGCTAATTACTTCTTCATTGGGGCTTTTTTGCCGCGCTTTTTTGCCATTTTCTTTGCCATGATGATGTCCTTAGATTAGAGGGGATAAAAAACCTGCTTTTCAGCAAGTGCTCCAGTGTAACCAATAAGTTGATCCGTCTGATGCCAATACATAACGTGGGAAACCAAAATATGGTTGACAATCCATCTAACTGACACAAAAAAACCACACTCAGCGGTTACATTTGGGAACTAAAGCCTTTTTCGGTATGTCTAACACCCCCTCTTCTGTCCCCTCGTCTGGCCATTTACCAGCCCCCTTGCAGCCCATTTCACCGGCTGGAGCCAAGGTATTTAGCCACCGCCAGTTCGTAGGTTTCTTGTTGTGCAAGCCTTTCTATTGCATGCTGGGCCTGCTCATCATTGAGGCCGCCTTGGCCGCCCTGACTACCTGGTTGGTCATTCAGGCCGGGCAAGACCTGGCCAACGAAGATTTTTTGATCGCCGATTTTGGCTGGATCGTGCTGGCCCAGTCCACCTCGTATGTAGTGGGCGCTGTCAGTTGGGTGTACGCCGAGCGCGCTGGCTTTGGTGCCTTTGGCCGCTACATGCTGCGCTTTGCCCGCGAGAATCGCACCGACGCCCGCCTGTTTGGCGACACCCACCAGCGTGAGAAGGTCGAGCCCTTTCTGACCAACGAGGCGTTCCATATTTTCTTTGAGCTGGTGTATGAGCTAGAGGCTGACCTCAAGCTGTTTTTCAGCCTGATATTCAACACCATCGTGCTGGGCGTGGCCATTGATGCCGGGCTGCCTGTGGTGTACGGTTTGGTGTTCGTTGCACTGCTGGCGCTGCAATACGGCGTGCGCAAATGGGTGGCCACCACCTATGCAGAAAACCAGCGCGCCACCAACAGCATGACCGCCCGCACCTATACCGCCTGGGACAACATCACCAGCGGCAACCGGTATAACTTTCGGGTCTGGCACGCAGGCTTCAAGCAGCGCCTGCGCGATGCACTGGGCGCGCAAATACGCGCCATCATGGCCAAAGAGGGCGTGGCCGCAGTGGGCGGCATCTTCGCGCTGCTGGTTATTTTTGCCTACCTGGCGCACGTGGCCGCCACCGATGTCAAGGACGCTGCCTTGCTCATCGCCCTGGCCGCCACCCTGCCCCGGCAGATTGAACTGTCCTACAGCGTGCATAACCTGGCCGCAGGCTGGAACGACCTGCTGGCCATCTGGACACGCATGGGCGGTGCCTGCAACGCCATGCACGCGCAGGCCGATGCGCAGTTTGACTCACGCATCAAGATGCCAGAGCTGCACTTATCCTACACACCGCCCGGCGCGGCCCCCAGTGCAGCGACTGCGCTGTCGGCAGCATCGTTCGAGGCTGCCTGCGCCATGCTGCCCCAGCTGCAGCGTGGCGTGGTACAGGTGCGCGGTGGCAATGGCGCGGGTAAATCCACCCT
This sequence comes from Polaromonas sp., assembly GCA_043749385.1. Taxonomy (GTDB): domain Bacteria; phylum Pseudomonadota; class Gammaproteobacteria; order Burkholderiales; family Burkholderiaceae_C; genus JAAFIP01. The sequence goes on along the minus strand of JAYVDN010000331.1, from coordinate 9,154 downwards.
ACTGGCCGCGCTCAAGCAGCGCTTTGGCTCTATCGCCTACTACTGGCCCACCAGCACCAAGCTGGCCTTTGAATTTTCAGCCGCCGAAGTAGCCGCCAAAGAAGAGGCCAGCGACGGCGAGCTGGACGATGCGACGGAGCAGGACGACAACGACGACGCACAGGAAGCACAAAGCACCGGTTTTTCGTCCGGCGAGCGGCAGTTGCAGTCACTCACCGAGATCGTGCGCGAAACCAGTGCGCAGGTGTACCTGCTGGATGAGTGGGATGCCAACCTGGACGCGACCAACCGGGCCGCCGCCCAGCGCCTGATTGACGAGCTGGCCGCGCGCAGCCTGGTGATCGAGATTTCGCACCGTGGCTAAGCGCTATATTTTCTTCCCATTTCTGGAGACCGTGTTTTGAGCCAAGCTACCCGCACCCAGGTGTGCATCATCGGCGCGGGCCCCGCCGGCCTGCTGCTAGGCGCGCTGCTGCACAAGGCAGGCATTGACAACCTCATCATCGAGCGCCAAAGCGCAGGCTACGTGCTGGGCCGCATCCGAGCCGGCATACTGGAGCAAACCACGGTAGACGCCCTGCACTACGCAGGGGTGGGCCTGGGCGTGCAAACCCACGGCCATGTGCACAACCACATTGAGCTGGTGTTCAACAGCCAGCGCCACGCCATCGAGCTGTCTAGCCGCACCGGCGGCAAAGCCGTCACCGCCTATGGCCAAACCGAGGTCACCAGCGATTTGATGGCGCACCGTGCGTCCGTCGGCCGCCTCACCGTGTACGAAGCCAAAGACGTCAGCCTGCATGCGTTTGACTCTGTCACGCCTGTAGTGCGGTACAGCAAAGACGGCGTGCAGCACGAGGTGCAGTGCGACTTCATCGCCGGCTGCGACGGCTTTCACGGCGTCAGCCGGGCCAGCGTGCCCGCAGGAAGCATCACCGAGTACAGCAAAGACTACCCATTCGGCTGGATCGGCGTGCTGGCCGACGTGCCCCCCGTCTCACCCCACGCCATCATCTACGGCAACAGCCCGCACGGCTTTTCGCTGTGCAGCATGCGCAGCATGACGCGCAGCCGCTACTACGTGCAGTGCCCCATGACCGACAAGGTCGACGACTGGAGCGATGAGCGCTTTTGGAACGAACTGAAACTGCGCCTGGACAACGAGACCGCCAGCCGCATCATCACCGGCCCCAGCATTGAAAAAAGCATCGCCCCCCTGCGCAGCTTTGTCGCCGAGCCGATGCGCTTTGGCAGGCTTTTTTTAGCGGGCGACGCCGCCCACATCGTTCCCCCCACCGGAGCTAAAGGGCTAAATTTGGCCGCCAGCGACGTGAAGATGCTCTACGAAGCCTTTAGCGACTACTACTTGGAAAAGTCTGAATCCGGCATCAACGGCTACTCCGCCCGCGCGCTGGGCCGCGTGTGGCGCGTAGAGCGCTTTAGCTGGTGGCTCACCACCCTGATGCACCGCTTCCCCGACAGCGCAGGCTTTGGCCAGAAGATGCAGGAGGCCGAGCTGTCCTACCTGATGAGCTCCGAGGCCGCGCAGACCATGCTGGCCGAGAACTATGTGGGTTTGCGTGGGTAGTAGCGCGGCCTATTCACTATTTATTTAGTAGCTGCTCCCGCGATATTCTATTGACCTAGAGGCTTAAAAGGCATACAAATTTGGCTGCTAAACCGGTTTTACACGGCACCCAACTGTCTGCGGCTAGTCTGCAGATAGGCACTGTAAAGCTTTTCATAGCCAGCGTCGCTGATACTGGCTAGGTCGAGTCCGAAGGCTTGCAGGGCGCGCGCGGTGTGCTTGTGGCCGCGCACGCTGTGCAAGTCCAGGTCCTCGGGGTCTGGCAGCCAGGCGTTGCGCACGCGCTTGTCTTGCGCTCTGGCCAGCATGTCGGCCAGCGCCCAGGCGGGTTGCAGCCGGTCTATGCCATGCTGCACTTTGTCGGTGCCAGAGGCAACGCACTGAAACCATTTGGCGGTGCGTGTGGTGATGGCAAAGCCGGGCAACGCATACAAGGAGCTGGCGCTGGGCACAGCCAAGTCGGTGATGGTGGCGATTTGCGTGGTCCAGCCTGCCTCGCGCAAAATGTCCACCCCCACTTTGACGGCTTGCGGAAAAGCCCTGCGCAGCGCGGTTTCGGGGCTAACCTGGCGGTTGCGCACCAGATTCATGTGCACGTCTGACCGGCCGCCCAACGACTTAACCAAACCTGCCTTGCGCCATTGGGCCAAATAGCTCGAGCAGATGGCCGACTTCCAGCCCAGCAGCACCGTCAGGTCGCCCCCGGTAAACACCTCTGGCAGATCGGCCAGCCGCTGAATGGCAGATGTGTAAATGCGCTCGGTCACGCTGCGCCGTGCCCCGCAATGATGCCGTGCATCAACTGCATGCCGGTCGTAAGCTGCGCCACGGCGGGCAGCAGCATGGTGGCGGCCACCTGCGCGCTCATGGGCCATGAGGATGGCAGCCAGCGCCGCAGGTCGTCTGCTACGTCTGCGGCGGCGTGGGCTGACTGCAAATCCTTCAGGCGCTGCTGTGCGTTGGCCAACCACGCCGTAGCGGTGTCGATCACCAGGCCGCTTGCCACCGGGTAGATTTGCAGCCGCGTGTGCAGTGCCTGCGCAGTGGGCTGCATGGCGCGCTGATCGCACAGCCACCACAGGTCAAACACGTCGCGCGGTTTAATGCGGGCGCGCGCGCCCAGTGCATACACCTTGTCGGCAAAAATCTCGTTCAAGGTGAGCGTGGGCACAAAAGCCTGGCCCGCAGGCGAGGCTACCGTAGAAATTTTGAGCTGCAACGAGCGCAGCGCGGCGCTGGGCGATTGCCACAGCTCCACCTTGACCTTGGCGCTGCCCACCACATGGGGGCCGCTCAAAGTCACATAAAACACATGCGGATTGCGCTGGTCTTTGCCCTGCGTAACCGTTACCCCCAGATCAGCGGCAATGTCAGGCGGCAGGCGCAGCTTTTTGTGCACCTGTTTTGACAAACCCGTAAGCGACAGACCGCCGCGCACCATGAAATGCAGGTCTTCACTAAAGCGCGCCGAGCCATGCGCCAAATGCAGCGACGTGCCCCCTTGAAACGCAATGTCACCCGGCTCCCAGCGGCGCGAATCCATTAACGCAGCCAGCGTGGCCGTTTGCAAAATCTCGCGCAGCACAATTTGGCTTTGCGCAGAAAGAACACGTTTAGAAGTGGCCATAATGCATGTTGTTAATAGATTAAATTATACATTAAGTTGGTATATTTATGCCTTGAAAGTAAATTGGCAAATATGACCAATTTAAGAAAATTTGCCACTCACACTATTTCTATTCGCTATAAAAACAAGAGCTATTCACGCCCGTTTAAATTGGGGTAACAGCCTTTTTATGAACCGATATTTCCCATAAACCCGATTGTCAGAGATTCTCACCAGCCTGTGACGCTATTGCATACAATGGCGCGATGATCCAACTCGGCACCACCGTTTTTGACCGCTCTGCCCAGATGCTGCGTGACAGCGCGGGCGCCAAGATACCGCTGCGGGCGCAAAGCGCGCGGGTGCTGGAGTGTTTGGTGCAGGCCAATGGGGCTTTGGTAACTAAGGAGCAACTGTTTAAAGCCGTCTGGCCTGATGTGACGGTCACCGACGACTCGCTGGTGCAGTGCATCCGCGAGATTCGCAGCGCCATTGGTGACCCTGACCATGCGTTGCTGCAAACCGAGACACGGCGCGGCTACCGGCTGCTGGTGAACGGCCATGACAGCGCGTGGATGAACGGCACTGCATCGATGCCTGCTGCGTTATCTTCCTCTTCCTATTCCCCCTCCCCCTCTAGCGCCGACAAGCTGGCTATCCCCGCCATTGCCGTCATGGCCTTTACCAGCATGGAGGGTGACGAGCGCTCCGAGCGGTTGGCCACGACGTTTGCTGGGGACTTGCTGACCGAGCTGGCGCGCCACAAAGAGCTGCGTTTGGTAGGCGGGTTTGCATCGTTTTCACTACGTGACCAAACGCTCACCAGCGCCCAAGTGTGCGACACGCTGGGCGCGCGCTACATCGTGTCTGGCCGGGTGCAGTTTACCGAGTCGCTGATTGACTGGTCGCTGGAGATGATGGACGGCCACAACAACGAGCTGGTGTGGTCTGAGCGAAAACGGGTGAATTTTTCAGACATTTACGTAGAGACTACGGCGTTGATTGGCCGCATCACCGGCACCATCGTGAGCAACCTGAGCGCCTTTACCTACCGCAAATCCATGGCCATGGCCCCCGAGTCGCTTAACGCCTACGACCTGTGCGCGCGCGCCTACTCTTTTGGTACCCGCGATACGCCTGAAAGCGTGCTTGAGGCGCAGCAGCTGGCCAGCCAGGCCGTGGCCCTGTACCCCCAGTTTGCATTGGCGTGGCGCACTCTGGGTGCCGCGCATACCGTAGACATTGTGCTCAGCCAAACCGGCCTGTGGACGGATGCCCACATACCCCAGGCCATCAGTGAGATCAACAAAGCCATTGAGCTGGACGCCACCCATGCGTCGGCCCATGCGATTTTGGCTAACTTGCTGTCAGTGAACGACCAGCACCGCGAGGCGATGTTTGCGGCGCAACAGGCTCTGACCCTGGGCCCCAGTGATCCTAAAATTTTGCATGTTGAAACGGTGGTGCTGTTTTATGCAGGACAGTTTGCTAAGGCTAAAGCGCTGTCTGAACACTTGCTGTCCGTGGACTCCATGCACCAAAGCATCCACCTGGTGGGCTATGCCAGAACCCTGTTTGCCTTGGGCGAGCACGCCCCCGCTATCAGCTTGCTGCAAAAAGCGCTGAGCGTAAGCCCAGGCTTTAACACCGCCCGCCTCACCCTGATAGCCGCCCTGGAAGAAACCGACCAACACGCCAGCGCGATAGAGCACTACGCGCTGCTGCTGCGCTATAGCCACGGCTTTATAGAAAACCACTTCGGCCGCCGCTGGAACGCCACACCCGCGCTGCGCGCACGCTATGTGGCAGCGCTGCGGGCACATGGGGCGGTGATAGCAGCGTAACTCACCGCCTGCAAAGGCAAAACAAACGCTGCATATTTAATAGCTGCTCCCGCGATATTCTATTGGGCTAGAGGCCTATTCGTTATAAATTGCCCGGTAAACGGCCATGTATCTACAATGTGCCCATGATCCAGCTCGGCTCCACCGCTTTTGACCGCTCTGCCCAAATGCTGCGCGATAGCGCTGGGGGCCGGATAGCGCTGCGGGCTCAGGCGGCGCGGGTGCTGGAGTATTTGGTGCACCACAGCGGCACGCTGGTGACCAAAGACGAGCTGGTGAACGCGGTGTGGGGCAGCATAGCCGTCACCGACGACTCACTGGTGCAGTGCATAGGCGAGATTCGCACCGCCATTGGCGACGAGCGGCACGAGGTGCTGCAAACCGAGCGCAGGCGTGGCTACCGCCTGGTGGTGTCCGCGCCCTGCCCGGCGGGCACGGCGGATGCACCCGCCAGCCTGGTAGCCGCCGCCCCTGCTGCGGTCGTACCTACGCCTGTAACCACGCCTGCACCCACCGCAGCGCGCACCTCACACACCGCCGACGGACAAATCACCCCCGCCATTGCCGTAATGGCCTTTACCAGCATGGACGGCGACGAGCGCTCTGAGCGGCTGGCGATGACGTTTGCTGGGGATTTGATTACCGAGCTGGCCAAGTACAAAGAACTGCGGGTGATCGGCAGGTTGTCTGCGTTTGCGCTGCGTGGACAAGCGCTGACCAGCAAAGAGATTTGTGAAAAGCTGAACGCTAGCTATATCGTGTCCGGCCAAGTGCAGCGCAATGAATCAAGGCTGCAATGGTCGTTGGAGTTAGTCAACGGGCACGACGACGAGATTGTGTGGTCTGAGCGAAAAAACGTGAGCCTTTCGGTGGAAAACGGCGGCACAGATGCGCACATCGGGCAACTGGCGGGAGTGATAGGCGGGCACTTTAGGGACTCTACGCTGCGCCGCTCAGCGGTGAAGGAGCTAGATTCACTGGGAGCCTACGATTTTTACAAAAAAGTCAGCTCAATGATGCTGCGCACCACGATGGAAAGCACGCGGGAGGCCCTGCGCTTGGCTGCTATGGCAGTTGAAAAATACCCTTTGTATGCGCCCACATGGCGCATGCTGGCCAATACGCAAATGTGGGACATGACTTATTGCCACACTGGCCAATGGAAGGGCAAGCACGTAGCAGAGCCCTTGAGAGCCGCGCACAAAGCCATTGAGCTGAACGCTTTGGAGCCCATGGCCTATTGTGTTCTGGCAAATTTGCTGGTGGAGAACGGTCAGTTTCAAGAGGCGCTGTTTGCCGCTGAACACGCCAGAGATTTGGGCCCGAGCGACCCTTTTGCTGTGAATTTTCATGCCAGAGCGCTGCTGTATTGCGGCCAATTAAAGGAAGCTCGCGCCACCGCAGAGGCTTCCATCAACAGCATGCCCAATGGCCACTCTACGCACTTAGCGCTGCTGGGCCGCATACTCGTGGCGATGGGAGACTGCGAGACAGCCATTGCCCGGCTTACCCAAACTTTATTGTTAAGCCCCGGCAACACGCAAGCGCGTATGGCCATCATCGTGGCGTTGCATGAAACTGGCGCACACAGCCTGGCCAGCGAGCACTTTACCAAGCTGCGCGCTACCACTACTGGGTTTGACGAAGGCTATTTTGGCCGCACTTGGTCTGCCATTCCCCAAGTTCGCGACCGTTACCTTAGCGCCCTAAGGGAGCATGGCTTGAAGCCGGAGGTCGTATAGGTTTGGATGAAAGTCTAAATACGGGCCGGGTTTTCTTCATTCAGACTTCAAACCATAGGTGTCCACAATTTTCTTGAGTGAGACGCGCTGTGCGTTAAAAAACTGCGTGAAGCCTGGGCCATCTAGCATCTCTACCTGCGCCCCCTGGGTTTCTCGCCAAGCCTTGTAGGCATCACTGGTAATCACTTTGTTGATCTCTGCGCGCAGACGCTCAACCACCTGCGGCGGTGTGCTGGCGGGCGCAAACAGGGCAGACCACACGGCTATGCCGGTATCGGGCGCGGCCGTCTCTGCAACCGACGGCACATCAGGAAACATGGGGTTGCGCTTAGGTGCCATAGTGGCCAGTAGGCGGATTTTCCCCGCAGCTATCAGTCCTGCAGCGTCGGAGGGAAAGGTAAAGGTGGCATCAATGCTGCCTTCGGCAGCATCCAGCAGCGCTGCTGCGGTGCCCTGAGAAAACGGCACAGGCGTGAACTCTAGCCCCAGCTCGCGGCCCAGCGCCAAGGCGGTAGCGTGGTCATAGCTGCCCAAACCCGTGAGCCCCAAAGTGGGCGGGTGGCCTAAGTTTTTCAGGTCGGCCAGTTTAAGTGCTGGCGAATTGGCAGCTACCGCCAACATGGGATAGGAGATGGACACGCGCGCTATCGGGATAAAGTCTTTTTCAGGGTCGTAAGAAATTTTGGCACCTGTCAAAGGGTGCAAGAGCATGATCGTCTGGGTGGCGTGCAGCAGGGTGTAGCCGTCCGATGCGGCTTTGGTAGCTTCCGCAGCGGCAATTCGCCCGGCTGCACCGGGCCTGTTTTCCACAATCACCGCTTGTCCCAGCGCTTTGGTTAAATCCGGGCTGATTTTGCGCATGACTATGTCCATAGCAGTGCCTGCAGCTGCCGGCACCAGTACCCGTATGGGCCGCTCAGGCCAGCCAGTCGGCTGTGCATACACCGCAGTGCCCAAAGCCAAGCCAGATATCAGCAGCAAGCTGCCCACGGCTTGCATGGTGGGGCGAAGTAGAAACGTCATGGTAAATCTCCTGGTTTAGAAACTCGCTGCGCACGATCGCTTTCAGCGTACAGCACATGGTGCAAAAGGTCATGGTGCTGAAAGTCATCATGCCAAAAGTAACCCTCACAGTCACGGCTCAGACACGAAGCTTGAACGATATTTGACCGAAATCCTCTTTGTAGCCGCTTGCTCAAGCGCTCCAATATTGATAGCTAATCGCTAGCTTGTGCTTATTTTTACTATTTGTGACAACGCCAATATCGGTGAAATTTAGTCTCTTCTTAGTTCAAGGTTCGTGACTGCTAAACGTCATATAGGCACGATAGATAGCACGCTGATGGCATACCTGCACAGCGCAAATTTGACAGTGGAAATAAGACAAGCCCTTTGCGCTTTCACTATTTTTTAACTTAAGGAGTGCACCATGAAAACTACTTTGTCACATCGCTCTATCAAAGTTTGCTTGTTAGCATGCCTTGCTGCCAGCGCACTTCTGCTAGGCTGCTCGGGCACGCGCAATAGCGCTATGCCCAACATGGGCGCGTCCAAATTGCAAGCGGCCCCAGTTATCGCCTTTCAGGCTAGCCAGTCGGGTACCGAACAAGGTATGCTTACCCCCAACATTTCGCAAGATGCGCGTGGCAACCGTATTGCTGTGTGGGAAGAGTCTGATGGCAAGAACTTTCATATATGGGCCAAGCGCAGTGTGGCGGGCCTGGGCTGGGGCGCCAGCCGGCGGCTGGACGCCCAGAACGAGGGCAACGCCTATAGCCTGCGCATCGCGTTTGATATCCAAGGCAACGCGATGGCGGTGTGGGAGCAGCAGGTAGGCGGGCGCTATGAAGTGTGGGCGAGCTGCTATGAGGCAGGTCGTGGCTGGGGCACAGCGCGGCCTATTGACAAATCAGCGACTAACTCAACCAGCGACGCCACCGCCCCGCAGGTGGCGCTGAACGCCCTGGGGGAGGCGATGGCCGTGTGGCAACAGTCTGACGGACGCCACTCCAATATACGCACCAGCCGCTTTGCACGCGGTGTGGGCTGGGGTGCCTCTGTCAGCGTAGGCGACACAAGCACCCATGCAAATGCCCCGCAAGTAGCCTTTGACGCGCAGGATATCGCTTTGGTGGTGTGGCAGCAGTTGGACGGAGCGCAAACCAAGGTGTGGGCTAGCCAGCACAGCATGGACGGCAGCTGGGCCCGTGCAGCGCAGTTGAGCGCAGAGCATGGAGCAGGTGATGCCTTTAACCCCACCTTCATATTAGATCCACTGGGTAAGGCAATTGCGCTTTGGCACAAGGGTGATGCCGCTAACAGCCATTTATGGGCGCGGCGCTTTAGCGCGGGTGCGGGCTGGAGTGCCAGTGCC